>CAYHRZ010000016.1:0-25157 GCA_964359125.1 uncultured Klebsiella sp.
TACGAGTAGGCAGCGGCGCCTAGACGACGACGGCGCGCTGGGAGTGAACCCAGCGCGCCGTCCTTACCGCACCCGCGCCCCGGGCGCCCACCGTGGGGGCGGCCCGGCTGGGGGCCTCAGACTACTCGACGGTGATGCCAGTGAAGACCGCGAGCCCGGCCAGCGAGCCGGAGAGCTGGCTGCCGGTCTTGCCGGCGGCGTCGGCCTCGTAGGTGCAGATCGCGCCCGCGGGGATCACCGCGAAGCCGCCCGCGGCAGCGCTGGTTGCCGTGTTCGGCACGCCGGCCGTGATGAAGAGGCCGTCGTCGTCCGAGTCCGCGTCCATGTAGTACACGGTCTGGCCGCAGTCGCCGTCGCTGACCACCGCGCCGTCGACCGGGTTCCCGGCGGCGTCGCGCACGTTGACGAACAACACGCCGGTGGTGGTGACGCTGTCGCTCACGCCGAGCGGGGCGAGCGAGGCGTCGATGCCGGCCGCCATCGCGCCGCTGATGACGTACGCCGAGGCGCCGGTGAGCGCGTCGCCGTCGCCGAAGCCGGCGTAGGAGGTCGAGGCGACCCCCGTCGCGGTGGCCATGTTGTCGCCACCGGTGACCACCAGGAACGCGCCCAGCGAGGGGTTGCCCTCGATGCCGCCGATGGAGTAGGTGCCGTCGGCCGCCGTGGTGCCGGTGCCGAGGATGTCGAGCTCGCCGCCGGTGAGCGCGGGCATCGGGTCGGCGAAGGCCACCGTGAGGCCCTCGGCCGCCGGGAGCTGGGCCGCGAAGTCGACCGCCATGCCGCTCACCGTCCAGCCGCTCGTGCTGCCGGTGTCGGTGTCGGTGTCGGTGTCGGTATCCGAGTCGGTGTCGGTGTCGGTGTCGGTGTCGGTGTCGGCCTGGTCGCCGGTGTCGACCGAGCGGCCGTCGCAACCGAGGACGAGGAGGAAGAGCACAGGAGAAGAAAGCTTGACGAGGGACATTTGAAAGGCTCCGTGAAAAAGTCGCGCCGCACTACCCCACGAACGTGCAACGGGCAAGTGACTGTTGTATACGGGCGGCGCCATGACCCTCATCTTCGCCTCCCTAGCCACCGCCTCCCCCATCTCCGCACCCGCCACCATCGGCGCCCCCGACTCGGGGCCCGCCACCGTGGACCCGGCGGCCATGCACTACAACCCGGCGGCCATCGGCGGCAGCCAGGGCGTCGACGCGCTCGCCGACGTGCAGCTCAGCTTCATCGACGTCACGTTCACGCCCTCGCGAAACGACGGCATCGACCCCAACACCGGCGAGACCTACGTGCCCGCCCAGGCCCACGCGCTGGTGCCCGTGGGGCTGCTCGGTGTCACCTGGAAGCCGGTGAAGTGGGGGGCCGTGGGCGTCGCGGCGGTCGACAGCTTCGTCGGCGGCGGCGACTACTCGGGCCAGGAGACCGACCCCGACACCTACACCGGCGCCCAGCGCTACGCGGGCATCACGTCGAAGGTGATCACCCTGTCGGTGATTCCCGGCATCGCGATCACCCCGGTCGACGGCTTCCACGTGGGCGGCGGTTTCGCCTACGTGTACGACAACGTCACCATCGTCAAGGCCAGCGACCCCCTGGGCACGGAGGGCCTCGGCTTCGCCGGCAACCCTTACGAGCTCGACGTGATCCTCGACGCCAACGGCACCGGCAACCACACGATGTGGAACGCGGGGATCTTCGTAGATCGCTGGAAGTTCCTGCAGGTCGGCGCGAGCTATAGCTCCGGCGGCGACCTCGCCGTGGAGGGCGAGGCCACCGTCACCGCCCCGGACGCCCTCGCCGAGGGCAGCGGTGCCGTGACCATCCCGGGCAAGTTCACCTTCGCCATGCCCCTGCCCGAGGTGTTCCGGGTCGGCGTCACCAGCCAGGTGAACGAGAAGCTCAAGCTGGGCGCCACCCTAGAGTACTACGCCTGGAAGTCGTGCTGCGGCGGGGCCTCCGGCGACGCCAACATCACGCTCACCAGCGAGGACGGTGACCCCATCGGCCCGGAGGACGGCCTCTCGATCGAGGTGAGCGACACCATCAAGTCCCCGCGCCGCCTCTGGGACTCGATGGTGATCTCCGCCAACGGCGGGTACTGGGTGATCCCCACGGTGTGGGTGGGCGGGCGCCTCGGCTACAAGCAGTACGCTGTCCCCGACTACGCGGTGAGCGCCACCAACCTCGACTTCGACGCCTACGGCGTGTCGATCGCCGCGCGCTACCGCATCGCGAAGAAGTTCTCGGTGGGCCTGGCCTACACCAAGAACTTCCTCGTCAGCCGCGAGGTCACCAACTCGGCTTGGAACGCCGCCGAAGACAGCGACGACTACGTCGACGACCGGTTCACGACCGAGCTCCCGTACAACGCCAGCGGCAACGGCACCTACGAGGCCCAGAGCAACATCCTCGGCGTGAGGCTGCACCTGGACCTCTGAGGGCGGGGCCCGGGGCGCGGCGCGGCTACCGTGTCGCGACGAGCCGCAACACGGCCTCCGGGTCGTCGGGGACCGCGAGGTCGTCGAGTACGCGGTTCCGCCGGGACGCGCCGCAGGCGGCGCAGCGGTACTCGATGACCCATCCCTTGCGCTCGTGGACGATCCCCACCGGCACGAGGTCCCCGCCGCAGGCGGCGGCCCGGTCGCCCGGGACCACGTCGACGTGGACCGAGTGCAAGCAGCGGTGGCAGTGGTCGCGTGGGCGGCGACCGCCGGGGGGGACGCCGGCCCCGCAGTGGGCACACTCGAAGGCCTCGTCGCGAGCCGTGGGCGTGGTTACGACCTGCGAGCGGGCCGTGCGATCAGCCAGCACCCTGGCCAACTTCTTCCCCGGTAGGGCCTCCCAGCCCTCCGGCACGTCGATCCCCCGGCTCCGGGCTTCCGCCACCCGCGCCACGCGCTCGCTGCGCCCCTCGCCGTCGAGCCAGGCCCCCAGCTTCTTGCTCTCGGCGCGGGTGCCTCGTCCAGCCACGGGAGCGGCTGTATCGCGCTCGCGGTGATCCCCCGACTTGCGGGGATCCCCCCCGCGCGTGACGTGGCGCCACGTGTGGATTTCCCTGCTCGGCCTCGCCCTCGCCGCGGAGCCCGTCACCTTCGGTGGCGTGCCGGTGGAAGCCGCCGAGATGATCTTCCAGGTCGAGGCCCGGCGTATGCCCGCCGAGGCGCTCGCCGCCTTCCTCTCCGACCCGAACCCGCCGACCCGGGCGATGGCGGTGCGGGCGGCGGGCCGTCTCCACGCGCCCGGCGCCGTGCTCGCGGGCCCCGCCGCCGGCTCGGACGCGGGCGTGCGTCGAGAAGCGGCGGTTGCCCTGGGGTGGGCGGCCGACGCCGCGCCCATCGTGCGCGCCCGCCTCGACGCCGAGACCGAGCGCACCGTGATGGAAGCGCTGGTGGTCACCCTTGGCCGAGTGGGCGACGCGAACGACGTGTCGCGACTGGTGATGCTGCTCGACGGGCCACACGCCGCAGCGGCCGCCGAGGCCCTGGGGCGGATGGGGATCCGCAAGGTACCGGGCGTGGCGAGCGACGCGGTGGTCCACGGCTTGCGCGACCGACTCCGGTTCCCGGTGGGTCCCGCGCGCCGCATGGCCGCATGGGCACTGGCCCGGCCGCCCTGGGAGGGGGTCAACGGCGACGCCGTGGAGCGAATGAAACAGGCCGCGCTCACCGACCCCGAGTCCCGGGTCCGGGCCTGGCTCACGCGCGCCGCCGCGCCCCTGGTCAACGACGCGGCCTTCCTGGCCCAACTGAGCCGCGACGAGGCGCCGGAGGTGCGACTCGCCGCCCTGCGGGCCATGCCCAAGTACGGTTGTGACGCGCCGAGCATCGCCGCGGGAATCGGCGACGCCGACGCGGGCGTCCGACAAGACGCGATCGCCGCGACGGCCGCCTGCGACGGCGTGGACCTGGGCCTGTTGAAACGCGCACTGTCGAGCGGCACGACGGCTGAGCAGGCCGCCGCCGTCACCGCCCTCGACGCCCGCCGCGCGCTGCCCGCGGCGCTGGCCGAGTACATGGCCGAGCGTTGGCCGGTCGCGGTTCGCATCGCGGCGGTGGAGGCGATGGACGAGCGGCCCCGCCTGCTGAGGCTCGCGCTCCGCGACGAGGACCCGCGGCTGCGCAGCGCGGCGACCGGAGCCCTACTCGCCGCCGACGTGCCGCCTACGCCGAACGAACTCGCGGAGTTGCTGGGCAGCAAGGACGCGGTGATCAGCCAGGCCGCGGCGGAGTCGGTGGTGGAGCACCCCGACCCGGTACTGGAACGGCCGCTGCTCAACGTGCTGGGCAGGCGCACGACGTCGCGGACGCTGGCCATCGCGCTGGTGCGAGCGCTCGACGCGGTCTACGCCACGGGGCGGCTGCCGCGCCCCTCCAACGAGGCCAAGACCACGATCCGCCGCCACCTCGACGCGCCCGAGCTGGCCGAGGTGGCGCGTCGAATCGGGCCGCTCCTGGGCATCGAGCCGCCGCGGGCCCGGCACCCCGAGCGGGCGCTGCCCTCGCTCGCCGAGGTGATGCAGGTCCGCTCCGCGCGCGTGTTCACCTCCCGGGGCGAGATCCGGCTGGAGTTGTTGCCCGAGGTGGCACCCCTGACGGTGTGGAACTTCGCGACGCTGGCCGACCGCGGCTACTTCGACGGGTTGAGCTTCCACAGGGTGGTGGCCGACTTCGTCATCCAGACCGGCGACCCGCGCGGCGACGGCTGGGGCGGGCCCGGCTACGAGATTCCCGACGAACTGTCGGCCGAACCCTACGACACCGGCGCCTTGGGCATGGCGCTCTCGGGTCCCGACACCGGCGGCAGCCAGTGGTTCGTGACGCTGTCGCCGCACCCCCACCTCGACTACGGCTACACGGTGTTCGGCCACGTGTCGCTGGGGATGCGGACCGCAGCCACGGTCGGCGTGGGCGACACCATCGAGAAGGTGGTCATCGAGCGGGTGAGGTAGCGGGAGAGGCACTCCCCAGCGCCCCGGCCAGTCGCGGTCCCGTCGCGCACCTTGACTCGCGACAACGCCCGTGCGAAACTTCGGGTGACCCCGGAGAAGAGCCCATGACCCCCCCCCCGACTCTGGATTTTGTCAGCTAGTTACTTGATTTATTCCTCCTCGGCCTCGGCGAGCTGCCCCACCGACGCCGACAACGACGACTACGGCACCACCGGCACCGAGCCCGGCTGCTTCATCGCCGTCACCGACTGCGACAACGCCGACAACGGCGTGAACCCCGGGGCGTTCGAGGATCTCGCCGACGGCGTCGACCAGGACTGCGACGGTCGCGACGCCCTGGCGCGGTACTTCTCGGCGGCGGCCTTCTCGGCCGCCACCTGGCCGGCCACCGGCACCGTGAGCTACGGCACCGACGGGATGATCGTCGGCGGCGCCGCAGTCAGCCAGCCGTCGTCCGCCACGCGCAGCGTGGCCATCCCGCGCTTCAAGGGCGCCACCGGCGTGATGGTCGACGTGAGCAACCTCGACGGCTTCGACACCTGCTTCGTCGAACTCGACACCACGCCCTGGGGCGCGGCGTTCCCGACCACCACCCACACCCAGCTCGTCGATGCCGTGGGCACGCGCTGGTACCCGTTCCCCGGGCTCAAACCGCCCCACACGCTGCGCGCGGTGCGCGTGAAGTGCGACGCCTACTCCGGCGTGGTCATCGACTGGATCCAGGTCCAGAACGCCCAGGAGGTCTTCCCGCCACCGCAGGACATCACGCTGTCGTGGCGCGATACCCGCGCGCCCGCCGGGGGCTACATCGAGACGATGGTGCGCGACGACCGGAACCGCTGGTTGTACATGGGCACCGACGTCGCCGGGCTGGCTCGCCTGGACCTCAGCTCCGGCACGCCATACGGGGCGTGGCAGGTGAGCAACGGCTCCGGCTGGGACTCGCTCTTGATGCAGGGCGCCGGCTCGGTCGCCGACGTCCTGCCGATGACCGACGGGGGCGAGCAGCTCTACGCGCTCCTCGGCGACGTGATCGAGAAGAACGACGGCACCCGCAAGCTCCTGGGCGGGCTGTGGCTGTCCGAGGACGCGGGCGACACCTGGACGCAGCTCGGCTCCACCTGGAGCGACAGGATCGCCGACGGCGAGGGCATCCCCGGCGCGGGCACCGGCGACGACGTCGGCGGCTACGGGCTGGAGACGCAGTGTCCCGGCTCCCGCCCGGGGGGCGTCACCTGGGAGCCCGGGGGCGGGCGACTGCTCCAGGGCGACGACTTCAACGCCATGTGGGGCGACGTGATCTACGTGGCGAACGCCGACGAGCACGCGCAGGGCGTGTCGATCTACGACGGCACCGACGTGTGCGCGATGCCGAACGCCGGCACGGCGCTGCCCGCCGAGCCGGTGGCTGCGATCCTCCGGGTGGACGCGCTGCCCGAGGGGGATCCGGTCTTGCTCGTGGGCTACCGCGGGCGCTCCAACTCGGACTACGGCCTCTGGGTCTGCGAGCTGCCACCGTGGCCGCTGGACTGCGGCATGCTCGCGGGCACCGAGCCGGAGTGCTGGCCGGTCGAGGGCACCGAGGCAGTCGACGTGCGCGACCTGGAGCTCGACCTCTACAGCGAGGCCCTGGGTACCGCAGAGATCTTCGTGGCCGACGGCGGCACCCGGCCGGTGGACACCGATGCCGACGGCGTGGGCGAGACCACCTGCGACCACGCCGCCTCGGCCCTGCACCGCCTGGAGCTCGACGACACCGGGTCCGGCATGGTGGCCACCTTCGAACCCGACATCGTCGCGGACACCGACCTGCCGATGCTGGCCGCGTCGAGCGCCTGGTACATCACCGACTCCAGCATGGATCCCCTCGGCGAGTACGTGTACCTCAACCTCCCCGCCACGGCGGGGACCTACTACGCCACCGACCGCATGTACCGGGCCCTCGCCAGCGACCTCGCGGTGGGTGCAGCGAGCTGGGAGGCCATCAACTCCGGCGAGACGCCGCCGCCGGCGATCCCGGTCGAGGACTTCTACGAGGCGATCCGCGCCTGGCAGGACAGCGACCTCGGCGGCGGGCTGCTCGAGGCCGAGTGGCAGGGCCGCGCGGCGCCCTTCCCCGCGCGCTTCGCCCCCGGCAACGGGCACTCCACCGCCTGGCTCGACAACAGCGCGCTGTTCAGCGGTGGCTTCGCGGTGGTGTCGGGGTGGATGAACGCGTGGCTGGTGTACGGACTGGACCTCGACTGGACCGACGACGAGCTCGACTCCGACGGGATCGCGCAGCCCGAGGGCGACACCCAGTGGACCTTCTGGCCCGGCATCGACCCGGCCGGGCTGAGCTACCAGACCAGCGCCGCCCACGAGGTGGCCTACGACGACCACGGCGACCTGTGGACGGCGGTGGGGGACCTCGGGATCCTGCACCTCGACGCCTCGTCGCCCTACGCCGCCACCGGCACCGGCACCGAGATGGACTGCCTGTGGAACGGCTGGCACGCCGGGGGCATCAGCGTGTCGGTGGGCATCGACCAGAGCGTGTGGGTGGCGCTCTTCGACGAGGCGATCACCGCCCTGGACCCGTACCCCCACGAGATCGGCGTGCTGCGCACCACCGACCGCGGCGCCACCTGGGGCTACGCCGGGGCGGGGTGGACGGACGGGTCGACGGAGTCGTCGTCGGTCAAAGAAACCACCGGTGAGAGGCTCTGTCTGGACGACGACGAATCGCACGTCGCGACGCCGTTCGGCATGGACCCGGCCAACCCCGACCCGGAGGATGGCACGCAGTTCTCGACCGCCCATGGCACCACCGGCGACAGCACGCTCACCACCGTCCCCAGCCTCGGTAACCCCGGCGAGGTGCGCGCCATCGACGAGCACGCGGCGCTGGTGTTGTTCAACCCGGTGGTCGACGACGACGGCGTCACCCAGGCCGACGGCGGGCTGTACCTCACCGTCGACGGCGGCGCGAGCTGGGACCCGGTGGCCTTCGACGGCGAGCACGGGACGGCCGGCATCGACCCCTGCGACGAGACGCTCAGCCTGATGGCCGGGCCCTTCGAGCTGGTGAACCCCGGGGCCGACAGCTTCTGGAGCCAGGACCCGGTCACCGAGGAGGTGGACTGGGGTCTCGAGCTGGTGTACCGCGTGGACCTCGGTAACGACTGGGACGACTACGGGGTCACCGACGGCCAGTGCTCACTCGCCCGGGTGAGCATCCAGCCCGACGCCGGCGATCCCTCGGGCATGCTGGTCACCTGGGACTGGATCCCGCTGCACCACTACACGGAGGCGCAGTACGCGGCGAACACCTGCGGCGTGTTCTCCCGCGTGCTCACCGGCGCGACGATGGCCCCCTGGTCGGGCGACATCGTCATCTGGGGACGCTACGTCCGCGACTTCGACGGCGGCACCACCATCACCAACCGCTACGGCGGCGCCTGCCTGTTGGACCCCACCACCGGCGCCTACACCATGCTGGTGAACCCCGCCGACGACGAGTTCGCCGTGGGGGCGGTGGCCCCACACCCCGACGTGGCGGACCTCTACGCGGTGCTCCCGCTGATGGACGCCACAACGCGCACCTACTGCGAGACCTACCGGGACCTCGCGGAGCCCCCCTGCCCCGACTTCCCCTACCCGCGCCTGGTGTCGCGGGTGGGCAACGGCCCATGGGTCACCACCGTGATGGCCGACCACCCGCCCAGCCTGCGACCCGCCCACGCCGCCTGGAGCCACCTCGGCATCCCCGACGACCAGGGCGGCCTCGGCACCGGGAGCTGGCTGGCGGTGGCCACCTCGGGGAGCGGGACCTGGCGCGGCGAGGTCACGTGGTAGCGCTGCTGCTCCTCGGCTGCGCCGGCGAGGCGACCGAGAAGCCCGCGGGCCGGGAACGCGACTCCGGCCCGGCCACGGACGCGGACAGCGGGCAGGACAGCGCGGACACCGGCGAGCCCGCAGACACCGGCGACACCGGACCCGTCGTCGACACCGCCGACACCGGGGACACGGCCGAGGTGGTCGACGACGCCGACGGCGACGGTTTCCGCGCACAAGACGGCGACTGCGACGACGCCCGCGCCAACGTGTACCCCGGCGCCCCCGACGGCTGCGACGCCCTCGACCAGGACTGCGACGGCGAGGCCATCCCGGCGGGGGCCTGCGGGGAGGAGTGGGACCCGGCGGTGTCGGCGTCGTGGGTGCTCGTCGGTGACGCCGAGGGTGCGCTGTACAGCGCCCCGCTCGCCCCCGGCGACCTCGACGGAGACGGCCTCGGGGACGTTGTCTACGAGCAGTTCCCCGAGAAGTCGTACTCGATCGGCTTCCTCTCGGGTGGCAGCCTCGACTGGAGCGGCCTCGTGGGGGAGACGCGCGGTCAGGTTCGCGCCGTGTACCTCCGAGACCAGCTCTCGCGGACCGTCGCCGCTCGCGACGTGGACGGCGACGGCCTCGATGACGTGTGGTCCTGGGGGAGCTCCAGCACCGCCTACGACGGCAACGTGTACCTGCTGGCGGGCGGCAGCAGCGCCTTCGACGGCGGCACCCACGACGTGCGCGAGGTGGCCCTGGGCTGGTGGACCGACGCCCGCGACGACGGCGACGTGATCGCGCTCATCGCAGGCGGCGACGTCACCGGCGACGGGCTGGGCGACGCGATCTTCGTCACGAAGGAGGACAACCCGGTGCTGGCGTGGCGACCCTTCGTCGGCGAAACCACCGCCATTTCCTACTCCGGCTCGTTCCTGGACCTGCCCGAGACCCTGTGGAACGACAACGAGTCGTCGCAGCTGAGCCTGGCGGACGCGGACTTCGTCGGCGACCTCGACGGCGACGGTATCGACGAGTTGCTCCTGGACAACGACCAGGACGTCGGGACCAACGGCGCCACCTCGCTGCTGGAGGGCGAGGACCTGCTGGTGGAGGGGGGCAATGCCCGGGACCTCGCCGTCTCGTTGTGGTACGACCCTTCCCCGGCACCGTCCTCGGAGCTGGTAGGCGTCGACGAGAGTCAACTCGCCGACGACGTGGACGGCGACGGCCTCGTCGACCTCGCGCTGACCGTGGCCCTGTACGACGACGACGGCGACGGCGGCCAGGTCTGCACCGTCGTGGTGGGCGGCGCCATGCCGAGCGGAGACGTCTCGCCGCTCGAGCTGGGCCGCGCCTGTCCCCCCCACGACGCCTACTACGTCTACACGCCGACGTCGATCGCGGACCAGTGGATCCCCGACGTCGACGACGACGGCGTCAACGACCTCGTGTACTACAACCACACCGACGAGTCGGGCGACGACAAGTACCGCTGCATCCTGCGCACCTCCCTGCTGGCCCCCGGCGCCACCCTCGACGGCTTCGACGCCGGCGCACTCTGCACCACCCTCGCCGGTCCCCTCGCCGCCGACCTCACCGGCGACGGCCTCCCCGAGTGGCTCACCGGCGACTCCACCTACGACGATCCCGTGGTGGGCACCGACGCCGGGCAGATCCTGATCGCCGAGGGCTTCGAGATCCCCTGGGACGACGCGTCGAAGTGGTGATGCAGAGGGTGCGGTAGCGCGAGGGTGGGCGACCGGCTCAGTCGTGCCCGCCGTCGTCCTGCCCGCCGTCGTGCATCTCGCAGGCGAACGCCTCGCTGTCGTGCCAGTGCTCGTGGTGCGCCAGCATCGTGTCGATGTCTGCGGTGACCGCGGGGCCGTGGGTGTCCTCCTCGGCGAGGCAGTCGTCGAGGTCGGCGTGGGCCGGGTGGGCGTCGACGTGCGCCCCGACCGCCTCGTCGAGCGCCATCATGCCGGCCATCGCCTCGTCCATCATCTCCATGCCCTCGTCGTCCATGCTGCAGCCCTCCACGTCGTCCATGGCGTGCTGGAGTTCCTCCATGCCGCTCGCCCAGTCGTCGGCGTAGCTGGCCTCCAGCGACCCAGCCTCGGTGAAGTCGGCCGCCGCCGCCACCGCCTGGCCGTGCGCAGCCACCGTGGCCGAGAGCGCCGAGAGGGCGGTCTCGTAGGCCTCGAGCGTGGCCTCGGTGCCGTCGTCGCCCGAGGGGCCGGAAGAACAGGCGGCGCAGAGCGCCAGGGCGAGGGTGGTGGGAATCGAACGCATCGTTGCCTCCGGGGTCAGGGCGTTGGGGAAGACTGCGCGAGCCAGGCCGCGATCTCGCGGGCCTCGGCGGGAGAAACTGGGGCACCGTAGGTGCGCATGCGGTCGAGGGTTTCGAGCCAGCCGGCGACGGTGCGCCTGGTGCCGACCGCTGCCTCGATCCTCTCCGGGGGGTGGCAGGTCACGCACTTGCTCGCGACCAGCGGGTTGGCGAGCACGCCCCCGCCGGCGGGCGTGGCGAGGGCGGCCGGAGCGAGGAACCCCTCCAGGGCCGCGACCTCGGCACGGTCGAGGTAGGCGCGCGTGCGCATGTGGAAGGTCGCCACCCGCCAGGCCGCAGCGTCGAGATCGCTGGGCGCCCGCGGCGAGTGGCAGCGCGAGCAGTGGTCGCGGTACACCTCCGCGCCGTCAGGGGCGGCGGGGGCGGCTCCCGACACCGCCACACCCGGCGCGAGCAGCATCGCCGCCGCCGCCAGCAGGACCACCAGGGGGCGCGTGGCGTCCACGGTCAAAACCCCGCCGCCAGCGCCAGGTGGACGGTCGGCGCGTAGACCTCCACCTGGTGGGTGAACGACGCCTTCACCACCACGTTGGATCGCAGGTAAGCGTTGAGTCCCGCGCACACCTCGAAGAGCGGCTCGTCGCCGAGCTCCACGCCCGCGGCGCCGTGGGCGTGGCCACCGGCCTCCTCCTCCCCCGGCTCCGAGGCGGGGGTGTCGCCCTCGGCCCACCCGACCCGCACCACCGGTTCGAGGCGGTCGAGGGCCGGTACCTGGCGCAATCGCCAGGCGGCCTGTCCCCAGGCGCCCTTGAACTCGCCGCCCTCCCAGTTGGCGGAGGTGTACTCCCCGCGCAGGTCCAGCCAGCCGCCGCGGGCCCAGGCCGCGTCGGCCACGACCAGGACGAAGCGCTCGTCGCCGCCGTCGGTGTAGGCGCCCGTGTACGCGGAGCCAGCGAGTTCCAGCTCGGGCACGGCGAACAGCGCCAGCCGCCCGCCGATGCCCTTGTCGAGGTTGTCGTCGACCACGCTCGGGCCCAGCGCCGGCCCGCCCGGGACCCCGCCGGGGCCGTTGTCGACGAAGGCCACCACCACCACCCGGTCCACGATCCCCGGGCGAATCACCTGCTGCGCCTGCAGGCCGATGTGCGCCATGGGCAGCGGCCCCACGCGGTACGGCAGGGGGAAGTCGTACAGCTTGTTGATCCACGTGGGGTGCAGCCGCACCATGAACTGGCCCAAGGGGCTGAGGAACTGGCCCGCGGTGATCACCGGGCCACCGGTGTCGACGTTCACGGCCGCGTACTCCAGTCCCGCTTCCAAGCCCTCCTCCGAGGCCGCGAACTCGAGCTCCGCCTCCACGAGCACCCGCTCCCCCTCGCGCCACAGGAAGATGGGGGCGAAGATCAGGCTGTCGAAGGCGGCGGCGGGCTCCTCGACGCTCGCGGCAGCCGACACCTGGCCGTAGCCCGCGAGCACGGTGGACGTGTCGGCCGCCTCGGCGATCCCGAGGACGAGCAGCAGCCAGGGTGTCACCGCGCCTCCTGCGCCCTCAAATTGCAAGCCACGTGCCACCCCTCAAGCCCTTGGAATCACGGGCAGGGTGCCCGGGCAGCGCCGTGGGCACGTGCATCCTGGCACACCCCGGTCGTGGGTATTTCCACGGTTCTAGGCAGGTTACCCCGTGACCGGACCCGTCACAGGCCCGACGGGACGAGGCCCCTGGGGCCCCTACCTGCCCAGCGCCCGCGCGTAGACGGCCTCGGTCTCCCGGACCATGCGCGCCACCGGAAACCTCGCGGCCTGCTCGGTCCCCTCCCCCCGCGACCGCGGCGCCCGGAGGGCCGAGGCCAGGGCGTGCACGTCGCCCGGGGGCACGAGCATGCCCGCCTCACCGACCAGTTCGGGCTGTCCCCCGGCCGTGGTGGCCACCACGGGCACACCAGCCGCCATGGCTTCGACGAGCACGCTCCCGGCCGCCTCGTCGAGCGAGGGGTGTACGAAGACGTCGATGTCGGCGAAGAACCCCGACAGGGAGGGCAGGGCGCCCAGGAACGACACGCGGCCGCCCAGTGACTCCGCCTGTCGCGACAGCGCCGCGCGGAGTTTGCCATCCCCCGCGACCAGGAGCGTGCCCCGCACCTTCGACAGCGCCTCCAGCAAAACCACGTGCCCCTTGTGCTCCACCAGGGCGCCCGCCGTGCCGAACACCGGCGCCCGCCCGTCCCGGGCCGAGGGCGGCACCGGCGCCCCCACCGGGACACCGTCGTACACCACGCTCACGCCGCGCAGCCCGGCGGCGCCGCACAGGCCGGCCACGTACTGCGAGACGGCGACGACCTGGGCGACCCGCCGGTACTTCCACCCGCTCCCGGGAGGCCGGTGGTTGCGGCGGTGAACGACCAGCGGCACACCCACCAGCAGGCTGGCGTTGTGGGCGTGGCTGTGGTGGGCCGCGACCAGGTCCACGCCCAGGCGCCGCGACCCGGCCCGCACGAGGAGGGCGTTGCGCGGGTCGTTCCCAGGGTGGAGCACGACGTCGGGAACCCGGGCCCGCCGGCCGAGCTCGCCGCCCGCCGCCGCGGCCAGCAGGTCCCCCGGGCGCGCCGCGAGCAGGTGCGCGAGTTGTGCCTGGCCGCCGCGCCACTCGAGCGCGGAGTCCACGTGCAGCACCTTCACGGCAGCACTTCACGCCCGGTGAGCCGTACCGTCACCGGGCCGGCCCGGGTGGCCACCACCGCCCGGAGCGGCAAGGCGTCGCCGTCGGCGCTGATCCACACCGACATCCGGTCCTTGAGGTCGCCGTCGTGCACGGTGCGCACGTCCAGGCGGTGGGCCCGCACGCCGCCCACCTCCTCGGCGCCCGCGCCGACCACCACCACCGGCAGGGCCTTCTTCCCGCTGAACACCTGGTAAGTCCCCTCGCCCTCCTCGCGCAGCCGCCACAGGGCCGACACCGGGTCCTCGAGCGCGCCCGCGGAGACGTAACGATCGTCCCAGCTCCGCCAGCCCTCGTCAAACAGCTGACGTCGCGACACGAACACGCTTTCGCCGTCGAACAGCATCACCTGGTCCTGCTGGAACCGTCCTTCCCGGAAAACCGTCTCGTACCGAGACGAGCCGGTCGCCGCCGACCACGTCGACGAGAGGCGGTCGTCGACCGGGTAGAGCCCGGCGAGCCACCCGGCCGACTTCGAGCGCACCTCGAACACCCAACTGTCGCCCCGCGACCTCGTCTCTGCCACGGCGGTGCCCGCGGTGATGCCCATCCACTCCGCCACGAAACTGAGCCGCTCCCCGTGCACGGGGGCGGCCCCGGCGGCCACGACTAGGCACAAGGTCCACATCCGGGGGGTAGACTAGCCGCATGATCCTCGCCTTGCTTGCTTGCGGTCGCACCTTGTCGCCCGGCGACAGCGACCCCGCCGACAGCGGCAACAGCGGCGAACTGCTCCCGCCACGGGTGGAGGGCGACGCCGACGAGTTCTACGGCGACGGCACCGTCCGAGGGGTGGACCTGGAGCTCTCCGAAGCGGCGGTAGCTGCCCTGCGCGGCGACCCGCGCACCTGGGTGGAGGGCAACTTCGCCTACGGTGGGCAACGGTATGGCCCCGTCGGCATCCGCATAAAGGGCGAGTCGTCGTACCGCGACATCGACGAGAAGCCGTCGTTCAAGGTGAAGTTCAGCGAGTACGACCCCGACGGGCGGTTCATGGGGATGAAGCGGCTGGTTTTCAACAACATGGTGTCGGATCCCTCGATGCTCCGCGAGCGCGTGTCGTACCGCTTCTTCCGCGAGCGCGGCGTACCCGCACCCCGCAGCAACCACGCCGTCCTTTCCGTCAACGGCGAGGCGTACGGGCTCTACGCCAACGTGGAGAACACCGACCAGGAGCTGCTCGAAGGCTGGTTCGACGCCGCCGACGGTTCGATGTGGGAGATCCACGACGCCGACTTCCAGGAGGGCCTGCTCGACGGCTTCGAGATCGAGGAGGGCGACGATGATCGCACGCAGATCGAAGTGCTCACGGCGGTGATGGCCCAGAGCGACGGCCCCTCCCGCATGTTTGACTACGTGGACCGAGAGGCATGGTTCCGCTACTTCGCGACGATGGCATACGTCGGGAACCTCGACGGCTACCCCTTCTCGGAGCCGGGCGACGACGCGCACCTCTACCTCGACCCCGGCACCGGACTGTTCAATTTCATCCCGCACGGTCTCGACGAGACCTTCCTCGACGACGCGAGCGTGGAGTACGTCATGCACGGCATCCTGGCCACGGCCTGCCTGCTCGACGAACCCTGCAAGGGCGAGTGGCGCGACGCCCTGCGCCTGGCCATCGCCGACGCCGACTCGGCGCGCATGCAGGCGTGGGTAGACACGTACGCCGCCGAGATCGACGCCGCGGGCGATGCCGACCCCCGCAAGGAGTACGACGACGGCGCCGTCGACGAGGGGCGGGCCTATGTCAAGTCGTTCATGGATCTACGCAGCGCCGACCTCGAGGAACAACTCACCTGGTAGGCGCTACACTCGTCCCATCGCCCTGGCCTTGTTCAGCCCGTCGCGGTACTCGGCCACGTTGGGCATCAACTCGGTGGCCTTCACGAAGCAATCCAGCGCTTCCCGGGCGTTTTCCTTCATGAACGCCATGTCGCCCTTCTTGGCCAGCATCTCGGCTGACTGTTCGATTTGCATGCGCTCCATCAACTCGGCGCGGTACTCGCGCCGCTTGCTGTCGACCCGCAGCGCCTCGTAGGCCGACTTGAGCTTGGCGTAGATGTCCTCGACCAGCTTCCGGTTTTCCTCGCCCCAGCGCGGGACCGAGTCGGCGCCGAACTCGACGGAGAGCTTGCGCCAGGCCGTCTCGACCTCTTCGGCGGTGCAGATCCAGTGCAGGTCCAGGGCCTCGAACATGGTGCCGCGCAGCGCCGCCCGCTTGCGATCCTCGAGCACCCGGGCGAGTCGCTCCACGCCGCGGGCCTGGGCCTCGGCGTCGCGGAACTCGATGAGGTGCAGGTCGGCCAGCGACCACACCATGCCTGCCGTCGCGGACCGGGCGAGGTTCGACACCGCGAACAACTCCCGCAAGCGGTAGCTCGTGCTGGCCACGATCTTGAGGAACCCGGCCTCCTCGCTGTTGAGCTTCATCTCGTCGAGCACGCGCTGGGCGTCTTCGACAAAGTAGACGTAGCGGTCCAGCCACGGCCGCAGCGTCGTGGCCAGTTCCTCGGCGGGCATGTCGCGCACGCTGTTTCGGAGCGCCCGGAACAACAGCGACGGCGTGCGGAGCGGCGGCGTGACGAAGCGCTCGGGGAGTTCCTCGACGACGTGGAACGCCCAGCTTCCCTGCCGCTCCTTCACCACGCGCTGGAAGACGAACTCGCACTGCTTCTGTAGGAGCATGACCAGTTGGGCGAAGCTCAAGACGCCCATCTCGATGAGCGCCTCGCCCTGCCGGACCCCGTTCTGCTCCATGAGGTTGAGGGACTGCTCGAGTTGTTCGCGGGTGACCTGGCCCGCGCGGTAGAGCAGGATGCCCAGCACCTCGTCCTCGACCAGTGGATCCGTGCGCCAACCCACCGGGCCACCCTTCTGCCAGAAACCCCAGCGGGTGCGGCCGCCCGGCAGGGTCATGGTGAGCAGTCCGGTGGCGCGGGCGATGGCCAGTTCCATGCAGGCGTCGCGGAAGCTGCGGTCCCCGAGGGCGCCCGAGAGGGCGGGCTCCTGGCCCTCGACGTCGGGCAGTCGGAAACCGCGTTCCACCACCGGCCGCCCCTCGTCGTCGTAGCCCACCACCGCCACGGCCGGCTCGCTGCTGCCCGAGGGTGGGGGCGCCGCCGCCGGGCGCGACTCCAATTGCTTCACGCGCTTCCTCAGTTGCTGCACCTCGGCCGCGAGCGCCGCCTCCGCCGCCCCGTCGTCGGGCACCACCAACTGGCCGCTTTCGACGAACCACCCCCGTAGTTCCTCGATCACGTCGAAGACTTGCTGGAACCCGTTCTGGACCGCGGTGGGCCATTCTTGCACCCGCAGGGCCACCGTGCCGTCGGGGAGTTGCTGCAACAACTGCGCCTCGACCGGACCGAGGCGGCCCACGACCGGGATCACCAGGTCGATTTTCATCTCCGGCATGGGGGCGCCGTTGATGGTGCCGGGGGGCAGGGTGAGCGCCCCTACCCGGAGGGTGGTCTGGTAGTCCTCCACGAAGGCACGGAGCGTGGGGTAGCGGCGCGATGCGGAGCGGACGGCCATGGACTACAGCATATCGGAGGCGGGCCGCTTGCCGGTGCCGTCGGGGGGATCCACCACGTAGGCGGGAAGGGCGATGCCGCTCACCTTGGAGCGTAGCTCCTCGTAGATCCGGAGACCCTCCGCCAGCGGCAGGCGGAAAGCGGCGTTGCCGGGGGCGGCGTCGGGGTGGTGCAGGTAGTAGGGGAACACCCGCATCGCCACCAGCCGCTCGGAGAGGTCGGCGAGCACCGCCGCGTCGTTGTTGATGCCCCGGAGCAGCACCGACTGGTTGAGCACCGGCACGCCGGCGTCGACCAGCCGGGACAGGGCCTCCACGACGGGGCTAGTCAACTCGACCGGGTGGTTGGCATGCACGACCACCCACACCGGCGCGCGGCTGCGCAAGCCCGCCACCAGCCGCGTGGTCACCCGCTCCGGCGCGGTGATCGGCGCGCGGCTGTGGACGCGGATCACCGGGATCGCGGGGCGCAGGGTGTCGATCGCCAGGAACAGGCGAGCGTCGGGCAGGGCCAGGGGGTCGCCCCCACTCAAGATCGCCTCGCGAGCGCCACTCCCCGCGGCGAAGGCCAGCATCTTCGACCACTCCTCCGGCGTTGGATCCTCGCCCTCGCCGGGCGCGTGGTCCCGGCGGAAACAGTAGCGGCAGTACACGTGGCAACGCTTGGTGAGCAACAACAACACCCGGTCCCGGTGTTTCTGCACCACCCACGGCAGCGGCGACCGGGACTGCTCGCCCACCGGGTCCGGCACGTCGCCCGGGTCGTCGAGCAGTTCCCCGGCGGCGGGGAGCGCCGTCAAGAGCCGCACGTCCCCGGGGTCGTGGGCGTCGCCGAGGTAACCACGGGGCAGTCGCACCGGGAAGCGCGCCGCCACCGCCTTCCAGTCCACGGCGCGCAACCACGAAAAGCGCGCCTCGGCCTCCGGCCTACCCACCACCGCGCCGGCGTGATAGCCGCGCGGCCTTGCTGGAGCGGTCATGGCGTACGAGACCTCGGAATTCCGTAACGGGCTGAAAGTTGAAGTCGACGGGCAGCCCTATAGCATCGTGTACTTCCAGTTCGTCAAGCCCGGGAAGGGCACGGCGTTCACCCGCACCAAGCTGAAAAACCTGCTCAGCGGCTCGGTGATCGAGCGCACGTACCGCAGCGGCGAGATCCTCGCCGAGGCCGACGTGGAAGAGCAGCCCATGCAGTTCCTCTACGAGCAGCAGGGCATCTACACCTTCATGAACACCGAGACCTACGAGCAGGTGGAG
The DNA here is from genome assembly GCA_964359125.1 of uncultured Klebsiella sp. Lineage (GTDB taxonomy): Bacteria > Myxococcota_A > UBA796 > UBA796 > SXON01 > SXON01. The sequence continues at coordinate 18,545 of CAYHRZ010000016.1, forward strand.
ATCCCCGGCAACGTGCTCGGCGACGACAAGGCGTTCCTGATGGAGAACCTCGAGGTGGCCGTGCTCTTCTACAAGGGCCGCGCGGTGAACGTCACGCTGCCGAACTTCATCGAGAGCAAGGTGGCCTGGACGGAGCCCGCGGTGAAGGGCAACACCTCCAACAACATCACCAAGGCGGCAAAGCTCGAGTGCGGCGCCGACGTGCAGGTGCCGATCTTCATCAAGGAAGGCGACCTGTTGAAGATCGACACCCGCGAGGGCGGCGCCTACGTGTCGCGACTGAACACCTGAGTCCACTCGCGCTGCGGGCGCGGGCGGCGATCGTCCGCGCGCTGCGCGAGTCGCTCTGGGCGCAGGGGTTCCTCGAGGTGGAGCCGCCGGTGCTGGTCGACGGCCCGGCGCTGGAGGAGAACCTCGAGCCCATCCGGGCCCACGACGGCTTCCTGCACACCTCGCCCGAGTTCGCGCTCAAGCGCGTGCTGGCCGCGGGACTGCCGAGGATCTTCGCCGTCACCCCCTGCTTCCGGGGGCTAGAGAGTGGCCCGCAGCACGGGGCGGAGTTCACGATGCTGGAACTCTACCTCAACAACGCTAACTACCTCGACTTGATCCCGGTCGTGGAGACGCTGGTAAGCGCGGCGGCTACTAGCGTTGGTGTCGCGACACCGGCCTTCGAGCGCGTGACGGTGTCCGAGCTCTTCGGGGGACAGGTGCCCGGCGACGACGACACCTTCTACCGCCGCTGGGTGGAGGCCATCGACCCGCTGCTGGTGCGACCCACGTGGGTCATGGACTTCCCCGCGCGCCAGGCGGCGCTGGCCGAGGTGCGCGGCCTCGTGGCCGAGCGGCTGGAGCTCTACCTCGGGGGCATGGAGCTGGGGAACGGCTTCTCGGAGCTGGGGGACGGCGACGAACTCCGGGCGCGCTTTGCCCGGAGTGCCGAGATCCGCGCCGCCCGGGGACAGTCCCCGCACCCCACCGACGAGGGCGTCATCGCGGCCACCTCGCGGCTCCCGCGGTGCGCGGGCATCGCCCTGGGCGTGGACCGGCTGGTGATGGCACTCACCGGGGCCCGCGACATCACCGGGGTGCGCGTCCCACGGTGAGCGGTGGTGAGCGCGGGGGTGTGGGCAGCGGCGCGGCTTTCGGCCGGGCGGCGTCGGCCCCGGGGACCCGGCCCGGGCGCAGTACTTGTCTCGAATGTCGCCCGTCCCCGCCACCGCCGCAGCGAGTACCGCCGCCGTGGTCTACCCCGACTCCGATGGACAGCCGATCGCGGAGAACACCGAGCAGTACGAGTGGATCGTCACGCTCAAGGGCAACCTCGACGCCTGCCTGCCCGGCGCCTTCGTGGGCGGGGACCTGCTGTGGTACCCGGTGGAGGGCGACCCGCTCACCCGGGTGGCGCCCGACGTGCTGGTGGCGCTGGGCCGTCCCAAGGGGCGGCGGGGCGCCTACATGCAGTGGGTGGAGGGGGGCGTGGCGCCGCAGGTGGTCTTCGAGGTGTGGTCCCCGGGCAACACCTTTGGTGCCCAGGTCGAGAAGCTCCGCTTCTACGAGCGGCACGGCGTCGAGGAGTTCTACACCTGGGACCCCGACCGCAGGCTCTTCGCGGCCTTTGTCCGCGACGGCGCGGGCCTCGAACCGGTAGCGGTCACCACGTCGTTCACCAGTCCCCTGCTGGGGGTGCGATTCGACGTGGGACAGGACCTGGCGGTTTTCCGTCCCGACGGCACGCGGTTCTTCACCTTCGACGAGCTCGACGCCGAGCGACAGCGCCTCGCGCGAGAGCGCGACGCGGTGGCCCAGGAGCGCGACGCGGTGGCCCAGGAGCGTGACGCGCTGCGGGCGCAGCTCCGCGCGGCGGGGATTGAGGCGGGGTAGCGGTCGCGACAGCCCTGGGGCCCGGAGGCCTTGACATCCACGCCCCTCGCATGCGACGATGAGGCTCCGCCGGAGTTCGCCTTGAGGTATGCCCCCCCCCTTCTGATTTGTGCGCTTTGTAGCTTGTTCATTCCTCGCATGGCCTCGGCTGCGACCTGCCACGACGCGAGCACGGGCACCGACGACGACGCCGACGGCTGGTGCACGGTCGACACGCCGCTCGCCGACTGCGACGACGGTGACGCGGCGATAAGCCCCATGGATCCCGAGGACGGCACCGACGACGTCGACGAGGACTGCGACGGCTCGGTGCTGGTTCACCGTACCTTCGTGTCGTCGATGAACAGCTTCTTCTCGAACAACTTCACCCTCGGCGCTGGTGCCACGCTGTCGACGTCCGGCGACGACACGCTCACGTTCACCGTCGCCGGCGACGCCACCGCCGACATGGACGACGACTTCAGCTTCGACTCGGGACTGTTCACCGTCGTGATCCGCGTGAAGACCTGGACGGGCACGCCCTCGGGCTGCACCGCCCGGGTGACCTCGAGCAGCATGTCGGAGACGACGGTGGGCTTCGGCGGCGCGGGCACGAAGGTGCTCACCTGGAGTGGCGTGGAGCCGGGTGACACGGTCGCCGACCTGAAGCTGGCGTGTACGGCGGGCAGCGGCACGGTGGTGCTCGACTGGATCACCGTCCAGAACGGCAGCTACCGCTTCGGCCCGATGAACGACGTCACCTCGCTGGCATCGACGATGGGGCTGCCGGGCATGGGCCGGCAGAGCCTCGTGCGCGCCAGCGACGACGGCAGTGGCGCGCCCGGGGCGCTGGTGTTCGTCGGCAGCGACGTGGGCGGTTTCGGCTGGTCGGAGGATGGCGACGCGTGGAAGACCGCGAACGGCACGCTGGCCCAGTGGCTCGACGACAGCGACCTGGGCGTCTGGGAGGCCTGGGCCGTGGACGAGACGCCGCTCTCGTCGCAGAGCGTGGTGGTCCTGACCGGCCACCGCGACTCGGGCGACGGCGGCGGGCTGTACTACACCGACAACCTCGACTCGCCCGCGCAGTCCTGGACGGCGGCGAACGAGACCGGGGCCGGTGCCCTCGGCGCCAGCAAGCACTTCGACGACTGCAGCAACCTGGACTTCAAGCCGATCGGCTCGGGCAAGCTGATCCTCCACCACCCCGACGACACCGCGAACACGCGCTTCCTCGTCGCCAGCACGGCCACCATGACGACGGGCCTGTGGACCTGGGACAACGACACGGCAGGCGACTATTTCACCCCGGAACAGCCGACTTTCAGCGCGAGTCTCCCCGACGCCCTGCCTTCGGCCCTGGCCCTCGACGCGTCGGGCGAGTACATCCTCGTGGGCTTCAGGCCGGTGACCGCCGGAACCGAGCAGGGCGCGCTCTACCTCTGCCCGGCGGAGTTCGCGACCACGGAGGACGACTGCGTGCTGGTCGCAAGCGACGCCGACCCGGCCTGGGCGGGCGACGTGCGCGACATCGAGGCCGACCCCACGCAGGCAGGCGTGTTCTACGTGGCCGACGGTGGCCGCCGCTTGAACGGCTCGACCTGCGACGCGGGTGAGTCCACGGTGTTCGTGGTGACGGCCAGTGGCTCGTGGCCGCCCACGGTCGACATCTACGACACCGACGACGACACGGCGGACGCAATGCCCTCGTGGGGTGGCACGACGGGGGACTACTACGGCGCCTACGCTTGCAACGACAACACCTCGTCCGGCAACGACGTGTACGGCGAGCTGGTCCCGCCCCGGGGCAGCGAGACCGAGGGCCTGGAGTTGTCGTCCATCGCCGTGGATCCCTCGGGCGAGTGGCTCTATGCCTTCTACCCGCTCCCCGACAGCGTCCGCGAGTACGGCTGCGTGCGCACGTTCCGGACGCTGGTGGCCGACCTCGCGGAACAGGCGACGCCCTGGCTGCCCTTCCAGGGCTGGGAGTACGACAACATGCGCTTCTACGAGAGCGGCAGCATCCCCCCCTCCGAGTACGCCGAGGCACGCCGGGCGCACGTCGGCGTGGAGGGCGCGAGCGCGGATTTCGACGCGTTCATGGTCAGTGAACCCCTCCTGGAGGACTGGGCCGGGGCCGGTACCCACGACGCGGCCTTCGTGGGCGACGGCGGGAGCGGCTACGACCTGCTGCTCGGCGGGAACTTCCTCTGGCGCGTGCTGGCGGAAGTCGCGAGTGTCAGTAACGGCTGGGACACCGCCGACCCGGCGAGCGTGGCCGACACCACCCTCGACGAGACGGAGTGGGAGCTGGCCTGGGACGGGGAGAGCGCGGTGTTCCAGGACGCGACGGCCAACGCCATCGCGGTGTGCCCCGGCTGCGAGCAGTCGGGGAGCATGATGCTGGACCTGGTGCTCGCGGCGGGTGTGGCCGACTACAAGATGGCGCGGTTGCACGGCCGGCCCTCGTCGTCGTCGCGGCCCGCCGCCGACCGCTCCTGCGAGGCCCACATGCTCGAGAGCAGCGGCAGCGCAGTGAGCATCTGGGACGACGGCGCCAACGGCCAAGCGTGGATGGCGTTGATCAACCAGAGCGACCAGGACGACTCGTCGCGCGACCGCGGCCTGCTCTACCTCGGCGACGTGACCACCGACGCGTGGTGCTGGGACAGCCTGGAAGCCGGCGGGATCGCGGGGGTGAACTACCTCCAGGACCGGCTCACCAACTCCACCGGCGCGTTCACCGTCGACACCTACCCCGAGCTGCACTGCCAGGACGCCGCGTACGTGGCGGAGTACCACTCGACGACGCCCGAGTGGTGGGACGCCTGCTACCCCTCCAACGCGAGCCCCTACAACCTCGCCGCGAGCGACGTGGGCCAGGTGGTGAGCCTCGCCGCCATCGCCGACGCCACGGCCGTGCTCGTAGCCGCCCCGGGCGAGCCGAACCTCGGCGGAACCGCGGCAGGCGAGGGCCTGTGGCAGGCCGAGTACGACAGCGCGACCGGCATCGCCTACAGCGAGGTCCCCTACCCGTCGGCCGGCGTCACCTTCGGCTCCGCCACCTGCGCCGAGTCCGAGTTCTTCGCCTGGGACAGCCAGGTCCAGGTGGTCTTCGACCCCACCGCCGACGGCACCGGCGACGCGCGGGTGTACCTCTCCTCGAAGCACGCCGACTGCGGCGTGGTGCAGGTGGACTGGGACGCCACCGACCCCACGGACAGCAGCAGCACGAGCTGGTCCTCGCTGAGCCTGGGGAGCTGCACCCTCGACGTGGTGACGCTCCGCGGCGTGGCGATCTCCCGCGACGCCCACTGGCTGCTCGCCTTCGGCGGCCCCGACACGTCCGCGGGCAGCGGTGCCGCCGACGGCGGCGTGTGCGCGGTCGACCTCACCGGCACCGACAGCCCAGCCCAGGTCGTGGACGGCGAGGGCCTCGACATCCAGCTAGAGACCGGGCTCGCCCACCCGCACGTGGACGACACCTTCTACGTGGCGGGCTTCACCGCCGAGGGCGCCAGCGACGCCGGGGGCGTGTTCACCCTCCAGCGCCGCTACCGGCCCGACACCACCGACTGGAACTGGGCCTGGCGGCGCCTCTCCAGCCACGAGCTCGAGAACCGGGTGATGCTCGACATGGCCTGGGGCACCGGGGACTTGCCGAAGGGCAACAAGCTGCGAGACCTCTACGTGGCCACCGCCTCGGGGGGCCTCTGGGACCTGGGCATCGTGTCGGAGTGAGGGCGATGCTCGCGATCCTCCTCGCCTGCGCCGCCGGTCCCGGCTCCACCGGCGATTCCCCCGCCCGCGACGACGTGCCCGCCGACTCCGAACCGCCAGCCATCGACACCGCCGACTCGGCGGCGGACGGTGGCGACGACACCGCGCCTGTGGCCGACACCGCCGACACCGCCCCCCCTCCACCCGACGCCGACGGTGACGGGTACGACGAGACCGTGGACTGTGACGACGGCGACGCCTCCGTGTACCCCGGCGCCGAGGACCCCTGCGACTCGGTGGACCAGGACTGCGACGGGGGACCGTACGCGCCGGGGAGCTGCGGCGAGACCCGTCCGTGGGGGGACGTCGTGCAGTTCCTCCCTTCGTACGACACCTTCTACCCGGTGCAGGACGTCACGGGCGATGGCATCGCGGACGTGTTCGTGCAGGGCGGCCTCGCCGACTTCCCGCGCCCGGACGGCGGCACCCAGTGGGGGTGGGCGGTTTACGCCGGAGGTACCGAGCTGGTGCAGTCGCCGCCCGACGCGCCCGCCGCCGCCCTCAACGTGTACTCCCCGGTCGGGTGTAGCATCGACTACGCGCCCGACGACGTGGGCGACCTCGACGGCGACGGACTCAACGACTTCGTCGTGGCCGAGCGGGGCTGCATGTGGCAGATCTGGATCCACCTCGGTCCGCTCCCGCTCGACGGCAGGTCGATCTGGATGTCGGCCGGCGACGAGCTCTGGACGGCGCCCATCCCGGAGGAGGCGTGGATGTACCAGCGTGCTTTCGGGGGCGACTTCGACGGCGACGGTCGCAACGACTACGTGGGGAGCGAGGGGGAGCAAGCAGAGGGCGAGACCGTCGCGGCCTTCGACGTGTTCTACGGCGGCACGTGGGGGGAGACCCAGGTGAGGACGCTGACGTCGGGGAGCGAGTCCGCCCGGATCCTCGACATGCTGGAGGACCTCGATGGCGACGGTATGAACGATCTCCACGCGAGCTACGCGGTGATGACCGTGGGACC
>CAYHRZ010000017.1:0-24469 GCA_964359125.1 uncultured Klebsiella sp.
CGTCGCCGTCCTCGTCGTAGGCGGGCTTGCGCTCGCAATCGCTGTTGACGCCGTCGTACCAGGTGTCGGCTGCCCCCGGGTAGACCTCGGCGTTGTAGTCATCGCAGTCGACATCGGACGTGTACCCGTCGCCATCGGCGTCGGCGCGGCCACAGCCGAGCAGGGCGAGGACAAGGACGGGGCAACTGTTCCGCATTGTCGATCTCCGTGGCCAGAAAGGGAGTTGGTACCATATCTGAGTCATCGCCGGTCGCGAGCACGATCGCGCCGCCGCCGGGTCGCGCGCGGTGGGTTGGGCGGCTGCCGCCGGCTGGTCACCCCGCACGGCGCGCGCCGATGAGGACCCCTGCGCGCGCCCGCGCCCGGTCGGAGCGGTCTCACTCGCACTCGACGTAGTCCAACTGCGTACAGACGGCCTCGTCTACGCACAGGTCGAGCACGAATCCATCGGGACACACCCAGCCGGACTTCTCGCCGACGTCGAAGGTCTCGCCGACCATTCGACCGGTCGAGAACACCAGGTTCTCCGCGTACTCCGCGTCCAGCACGTCGGCATCGGTATCGAGCGACCCCGTGGCGAACGGGCCGCTGAACTCCGCGCCGAACGACGCGATGCTGCCGACGTTGTAGCCGGTCAGTTCGACGAGGTGCTTGCCGGACGACAGCGACAGGGGCTGCAGCCACCAGTAGTTGAAGTTGGCGGTCGAACTGCCGTCGAGCAGGAGGACCTCCGTGCCGTCGACGACGAGGCGCACGCGGTTGTCGCCCGCAATGCCCACCAGGTAGTCGGCCGCCTCGTCGATCTCGACGCAGGTCACGAAGCCGATCCACTCGCCCACCGGGTCGCTCGACGTCGTCTCCGGGTCGTCGGGGTCGCAGGTCCACACGCCGACGTCGTTGAGGCGGCCGTCTACCTGCCCGTCGTCGTCGCCCCAGTAGTCGGACTGCTCGGCGGTCCCGTCCGGCGCTCGGGCGCCGAACTTGCCATACACGGCGTCCTGGTTCCCGGGGCACACCTGGTACTGCGTGCCCTGGAGCGTGGCGTCGACACTCGTCTCGCGTACACACGCGTCGCCCTGGGGGGTCGCTTCGTAGCCCTCGGGACAGGAGCAGGTGGTCACTGCGCTGTCGCCCGTGGGGATGCCCGAGTCGTCGACCTGCTCAGCGTCGTCGCCGCTGTCGCACCCCCCGTCGCAGCAGCCGCAACACGACTCGACGACGTTGACGATGTCGTTCTGGACGAACACTTCCTGGACCCCGCAACCAACGAGCAACAGGGGGGTGGACCAGTGGGAGAGGGGACGCAGCATCGGAAGCTCCAGGGGGTGCTTCCGCTCAAGGGGCGTCGCCCGAGCGCGTTACGTCCGGCGCCCGGGATCGTCCCGGACGCTCCCAAAGTACCAGCCGCATACCCCTAGAACTGAAAATAGATAAACTGGTACCCGTACGAGCTCCCCAGCACGAAGAGCGCCACCCACAGGGCCAAGTACGCGAACGCCTGCACCGGCCGGGGCCAGGTGAGCACCGCGAAGGTGCCCCGGCGCTCCTGGTGCCACTCCAGCAGCAGCAGCGGGATCGCCAGCCAGAGCAGCCCGCGTAGGTGCGCGACGCTGAGCGCCGTGCCGGGCGCCATCGAGGCGACGGTCGACACCAGGCGACCCACGTGGGTCACCGACTCCGCCCGGAAGACGACGAAGCCCACGCAGGTGACGTGGAACGTCGCGATCACGAGGATCCACCGTGGCAGCGGCGGCCTCGGCAGCGCCCGGCCCAGGGCGAGGGCGAGGCCGTGCCACAGCCCCCACAACAAGTACGTCCAGTTCGCCCCGTGCCAGAGGCCGCCCAGCACCATCGTGGCAATCAGGTTGAAGGCGGGACGTTTTCGGTTGCCCCCCAGCGGCAGGTACAGGTAGTCGCGCAGCCAACCCGACAAGCTGATGTGCCAGCGGTGCCAGATCTCGCGCGGGGAGGCCGCGAAGAAGGGGCGGGCGAAGTTCTCGACGAGGTCCACGCCGAAGAGCCTGGCCACGCCCCGGGCGATGTCGGAGTAGCCCGAGAAGTCGCAGTAGATCTGGAACGTGAAGGCGTAGGCGGCCACGACGACGTCGAGGCTGCCGGGGTTCTCGGCGTCGAAGCCGGCGGCCACGATGGGGGCGAGGTTGTCGGCCACCACCACCTTCTTGACGTATCCCCAGGTGACCAGCCACGCGGCCTCGGCGTGCTCGGGCGCGCTGGCCCGCCGCATCTCGGCCAACTGCGGCAGCATCCGCTGGCTGCGCTCGATGGGCCCCGCCACCAGCTGCGGGAAGAAGCTGATGAATAGCCAGAAGTCGAGCAAGCCTCGACAGGCGGCCACCCGGCCCCGGTACACGTCGACGGTGTAGGCCATGGCCTGGAACGTGTAGAAGGAGATGCCGACGGGCAGCACGGCCGAGAGGGTGAACGGCGACAGTTCGACCCCGACGGCGGCCAGCGCCGCGCTCAGCTCCCGCGAGAAGAACCCGAGGTACTTGAACAGCGCGAGCACGCCGAGGTTGCTGACCACCGACACGGTGACCAGGAGCTTCCGGCGGCCGGGCGACGCCCCCTCCATGCCCCGGGCGAGGGCCCAGTCCAGCGTGGCGGTGCCGAGCAGCAGCCCGAGGAACCGCCAGTCCCACCACCCGTAGAACACCATCGACCCGGCGAGGAGCAGGTAGCGGCCCAGCCTCAGCGGCAGTGCCCGCCACGCGCCGTACACCACGGCGAGGAACAACACGAAGACGAGCGAGTTGAACAGCACGGGGCGGAGGGAGCGTAACGGAAACGGGTGCGTGCCTCGGGCCACGGCGGGGCCCGGGGCGGGGTGATCTTGACTCGCGCGATGAATCGCGGAGCCAGGGCGGGCGCGCAGCCACGGCGCGGGCGCAGCCGCGGCGCGGACCTCCCCGCTAGTAGCGGATCGCCAGCTCCACCGAGGGTACAAGGCGCCACTCCGCGTCCCACCGCTCGCCGGGAACGAGCTCGTGGCCGTCGGCGGCGGCCGTGACGGCGGCGTCGATGCGCGGCGTGAGCGACACCCAGTCGCGGAAGCGGACCTCTACGCCGGTGCCGAAGCCCACCATGGGGTCGACGCTGCGGCCCCGGTAGGGGGCCAGGCCGTCGAAGCCGGGGAGGGACAGGTGCGTGTCGGTGAACAGGCCGCCGACCGTGAAACCCAGCACGGGGAGGACCTCGCCCCAGGGACGGCCCGGGGGAAAGCCTGCGTTCACGTCGAAGGCCACCGCGACCGCGAAGCCGACGTAAAGCTCGTCGCGGTAGCCGGTGGCCGCCGCCGCTGGGGTGGTGCCATCGCCGCCGACCAGCAACGCGCCGGTGTCGGCCAACTCGGGGCGCGCGTGGCGCAGATCCAGGCCCAGCGACGTGGCGCGACTCGCGTGGGCCAGCAAGGCGAAGCGCTCGGACAGGGCCGGGGCGTAGGCCGCGCCGGTGCCCGCCAGCGCCCAGGACGAGCCGACCCCCGCCACCACCGACGCGCCGCGGGACGGCGACGGTGCGGCGAGCGCGAGGGTGGCCAGCAGCGGGAGCGGGGGCACTTCGCCCCCCTATTCGCGCACGACTACGGCAGGTCGCAGTCGAACTCGAGGCCCGACAGGGTGCCGCCGTCGGTGACCGTGTGCGTGCCGCTCGACTCGGGGGTGTCGGTGATGCTGCTACCGTCCTGCACGCTGGCAACCAGGTAGATCGTAGCGCCGTCGCCCACGCTGAGCGAGATGCTGGTGTCGAAGGGCTCCGCGGTGCCGGCCGCCGAGGGGCACGTGATGACGACGGAGCCGTAGGCCGTGGACGAAGGGGGGCTCTCGCCGTCGTAAGCGCCGATGCGGCACTCCGTCGTCGAGGTGGGCTCGGCATCGATGATGATCTCGCCCTGCAAGGTCATCGTGGCGGTCCCGCCGCTCCCCGTGTCGGCGGTGTCGCCGGTGTCGCCGGTGTCGCCGCTGTCGAGGGGGCCGGTGTCGCCGCTGTCGACCGGGCCCGTGTCGCCGCTGTCGAGCGGGCCGGTGTCGCCGCTGTCGCCGGGACCGGTGTCGCCGCTGTCGAGCGGGCCGGTGTCGCCCGAGTCCTTGGGGCCGGTGTCGCCGGAGTCCTGCGGGCCGGTGTCGGTGTCGGTGTCGGAGTCGGTGTCCGTGTCCGTATCGGTGTCCGTATCGGTGTCGGCGTCGGTCTCGCCGGTGTCGACTTCGGCGGTGTCGCCCATGTCGATCGGGTAGCAATTACCATCGTTCGCGCGGCCGAAGCCATCGCCGCATTCGGCCTTGCTGTCGAGGCCGCAGCCAGTGAGGAAGAGCGAGGGGGTCAGGAAGGCAAGAAGCAGCATGGGATGTCTCCGCGGCGCAGCTTAGCGCCTTCCTGTCCAAAAGTCGCCAGGGCGGGCGAAGAATCCAGCCGGCGTGTGGGAAACCCAGGCTGCGGTGAATCGTCCTGCCAGGCCCCGGGTCGGCATTGCGCGCCGGTCCGTCACCAGGGCCGGGAGGCCACTAGGCCGCTGGCGGGAGGGGCGGCTCGCCCCAGTCCACGATCGCCCAGCCGCGCCTCAGTGCGAGGCGGCGGAGGCGGGGATCGGGGTTGACCGCCACCGGGGTCCGCACGGCCTCGAGCACGGGCAGGTCGGAGATCGAGTCGGTGTAGAACGACGCTTCGCCCAGCGGGAGACCCAGGGCCTGCGCCAAGGCCTCGGCGTGGACTAGCTTCCCCGGCCCGAAGCAGACCGGCCCCTCGGGCTTCCCGCTGAAGTGGCCGTCGACCACCTCGAAGCGATTGCACAGCGCGTGCTCGATGCCCAACTCCGTCTGGACGGGGGCGCACAGGTAGTTCGACGAGGAGGTGAGCAGCGCCACCACGTCGCCCGCCTCGCGGTGTCGCGACACCACGTCGCGCGCCAGCGGCCGGTAGGTGCCCGCGACCCGCGCGGCGTAGAAGCGGTCGGTCCGCGCGCGGATCTCCTCCTCGGTAGCCCCCTCCAGCGTGGCGATGGCGTCGAGGATCACCTGCTCCAGGCGCGTGAAGCCCAGGTGGTATCCGCCGATCCACGCCGCCGCCCGCAGCGCCTGCCACCGCGACACGAAGCCGAGTTCCAACTCGCTCTGCACCCACAGCTTACCGGAGTTCACCGAGATCAACGTGCGGTCGAGGTCGAAGAGGGCCAGCGGCATCAGGCCCCCAGCCCGAAGAACTCGCGGATCCGGGCGACCATGCGCTCGGTCTCCGCGCGCTGGTGGGCCGCGCGGCCGGCCGCGTCGAGCGACGACGTGACGAGGTCGAGCTCCGTCTGGCGCGCCGCCAGCACCGCCCCCAGTTCGCGGGCCACGTCGGGGCGGTGCTGGATGACGCCCTCGAAGGCCGATCGTTCCAGCTTGAAGCAGTCCACCGCGGTGACGGCGTACACGCTGGCGCGCCGGGGCGCGCCGGTGAGCAGGCCCATCTCCCCGAAGAATCCCGGGGCCTCGATGGTGCTCACCGTCGACTCCCGCCCGTCGGTGGCCACCTTCACCTCTGCCCTGCCGCTGGCGAGCAGGTAGAGGTAGTGGGCGACGGCCCCCTGCCGCGTGACCCGCTCACCGGCCGCGAACGGGCAGAAGGTGACGGCCTGCGCCAGTGTCTCGCACTCGGCGTCGGTGAGCGAGCGGAAAAGTTCGACGCCCCGGACGGCCGCCGATGCGCGCTCGCGTCGCCGTTGCCGCTGCGCGTCGCCGCTGAGGTGGTCGAGGTCCGCGTTGAAGGTGGTGGTGGCGGGCAGCGCGATGGGGATGCCACTGCGGCGGAGCGCCGCGTGCACGCGGGCCCTCACCTCGCTGTCGGTGGGCGTGTCGCGGGCCACGTCGACAATCCAGTAGCGAACTGCGTAGAGAGCCGTGCTGGACGCCACGTCGCGACCGAGGTCGAGGCACACGCAGTCGGGCGGTGGCTCGGCGCTCACGTTGGGCACCGGGCTGCTGCGGAGCGCCTCAGCCACCACCGAGGCCACCTTCGACGGCGAGAAACGGTAGTCGACTCGGAAGTGGATGGCCTGCCGGTGGGGGTGCACGTTGCCCTGCCGCCGCCCGAGCAGGGTGAACGGCGTGCCCAGGAGCACGCTGTTGGGCATGACGATGGTGTCGCCGTCGCGAGTGTCGAGGGTGATGTGTCGCCACCGGATGGCGCTGACCTTGCCCTGGCGGCCATTCTCGAGTTGAACCCAGTCACCGACGTGCACGGAGCCGTCGAGCTGCAGCGCCACGCCGCCGATCACGTTGCCGAGCGTACTCTGCAACGAGATGGAGAGCACGGCCGCCACCACGGTGCCGCCCGCGATGGCCGAGGTGGGGTCGATGCCGGTGTCGGCGATGGCCGCCGCGGTGACGACGCCAAACCCCACGGCGGCGAGGATGTCGGCGACGATACTCGACAGTTGGAGCCGCGCGCGGGCCAGCAGCACCTCGAACAGCAGGACGACGACCAGGTTCACGGCGGCAAAGCCCCCGCACAACCTCGCGGCGAAGTCCAGCCAGCGGACCGCCACGGCCGACTCCGCGCTCCGGGCCCCCAGCAGCGAGAGCGCCAGGACGAAGTACAACAGCGTGAGAAACGCGGGCGTCCGCAACCGCGACCGGCGCTCGGGCGCGAAGCGGTTGACCGCCGCGCCTACCAGCAAGAGCAGCGCCACCACCAGGGCGACGGCGAGGGCGAGGTGCTCGGGGGTAAGCGGCATGGCCTAGGGGGCTAGCACGACGCCGGGGAGCGACGACACCCGCGTGGTGTAGCCGAGGACGGTGCCCAGGCCGGTGGTCAAACTCCACCGTGGCTCGCCGTCGGCGGACAGGTCGTCGATCACGCCCGACGTCGAGAAGGTCACCAGGGTGGAGCCGTCGTCGGCGCGGTCCACGTCGCCGAGGGCGTACACCCACAACACGGGATCGTGCTGGTAGCTCCAGCGCTCCGTGGCCGTGCCTGCCTCGTCGTCGAGGGCGAACTCCACGGCCCGCGAGCCGGTTTCCGACACCCCGTTGTCGAAGATGAGCACCCCGCCGTCGACCCACTGGAACTGGTGCTGGTCGAAACTCTCGACCGCGCCGCTGACGAAGCGGTAGGTCGAGGTCGGACCACCCACCTGGCGCCGCACCTCGCCGCTGTCGGCGCCGACCTCCACCAACGCGTCCTGGCCCCGGAAGCCGATGGTGTAGGCCCGGGTTTCTTCGTCCCAGTCCAGGGCGTTGCCGTGTGTCCAGGTGTTCCCGTCGTGCACCTGGCCGTCGACGTCGGGCACCCAGATGTCCCAGGTCGAGAACACCTCGTCGGGTGACTCACCAGGTTGGAACTGGATCACGCGGTTGCCGCGCACGTCGTCCTCGTAGCCGGTCACTGGGCGGGGATCCTCCAGCAAGAGCCCCAGGGTGCCGTCGGCCTGCTCCACGAAGTCGTGGGTGAAGTTATCGATGGCCTCGCGGTAGAGTTGGTCGCCCTGCCAACTCACGCTCACCAACTCCGGCGCCGCCGTCTCGTCGGTGTCGCGGAAGGCGGCGTACCAGATGCCCCGCCCGTCGACCCGGGGCCGGGCGCGGATCACGCGGGTGTCGCTTACCTCCTCGTGGAACCACAGCACCTGGCCGTGCTCGTCCATCACCACGACGTTGCTGCTGTCGCCGAGCAGGCTGCCCACGAGGAAGCCATCCCAGCCGGGGGTGCCCTCGGTGCTCCAGGTGGGGAAGTCGCCCGGCAGGGGCGAGGTCTCGAACGCAGAGGGCACGCTCCGGCCTCCGTCGCGCGTCGCAGCCGCAGCCGAGTAGGCCTCGCCCGGGTACAGGCCCAGGAGCAGCGCCTCGTGGCCCTCGTCGGATGGGGCCTGCCACGCCGTCGTCAGCACGTCGCCGTTGGCACCCTGCACCTCCACCCGGCTGTCGACCGCCGCAGCGTTCCAGCGGGCCACGACCACCGGGCCGTCGACCTCGATGCTCACGGCGCTGACGTCGCAGGCCCCGAGGAGTCCGAGCGCTAGGAGTCGTACCATTCGGGCTTGACCAGTTGCTGGTAGTGCTCCACGTTCAGCGGGTTCACCCGCTTCTTCACCGCGTCGACGGCCATGGCGGCCGACACCTTGGTGAACCAGATGTACATGTCGCGTTTGTAGGGCACGCGCGAGAACAGCCCGCGGAGCAGCCATCGATTGTTGACAAACTGCTTGTTCATCTCGTAGAGCGCCTGGCCGATCTCGTCTTTCGTGAGGTAGTCGCTGTCGAGGACCGGGGACAGCCAGTCGAAGTTGTCGAAGTCGTCTTCCGTGATCCAACCCTCGCGCAGCGCCTCGTCGAAGATCGGGGTGCCCGGCACCGGGGTGATGGGGTGGAACGCGGGGAAGTCGACGTCGAGTTCCTTCGCCATCGCCACCTGCTTGCGCAGCGACGCGTGGTTCTCTTCCTTGACGCCCACGATGAACGTCGCCTGGACGAAGACATCGGGGTACTTCCGCTTGAAAATCTCGATCGCCTCGCGGGCGATCCCGCCGGTGTAGAACCGCTTGTCGAGCGACGACAGCGAGTCGTCTTCCGCTCGCTCCACGCCGATGAGGATGTGCGCCAGCCCAGCGCGCACCAACTTCTCGAGGATGCCCTTCTTCTCGTCGCGGACGATGCAGTCGGCGCGCATGAACGCGAACCACTTCGTCTTCATGCCGCTCTTGATCATCCGCTCGGCGAACTCGTCGTTGAAGCGCGCGTCGATGTTCCAGGACTCGTCGACCCACACGTAGGATCGCTTCCCGTAGCGGTAGTAGAGTTCCTCGATCTCCTCCATCACGCGGCCCACCGACTTGCTGCGCCAGCGGGGGGAGAGCTGCGCGTTGCCGTGCTCGTCGTACTTGCGGTCCGCCATCACCGTCCACCAGGCGCAGAAACTGCACGACGACACGCAACCCCGGCTGTGGTGGATGGTCGTGCCCCCCGGCGAGAACAGGTAGCGGCTCTTGCCGTACAGGTGCATGGGCAAGAGGTCGTAGGCGGGCATCGGCAGGGTGTCGAGGTCCTTCACCAGCTTGCGCGTGCCGGTGCGGATCGTCCGGTCGCCGTCGAAGTACATCAGCCCGTCGACGGCGGAAAGGTCCGCGTCGTGGTGGGCCCAGGCCTCGCAGGCCTCCACGATGGTCTGCTCGCCCTCGCCGATGCAGATCGCGTCGATGTTGGAGCCTGCCCGGGCGTAGCGGTGGGCGAGGTTGGTGAAGTGACCGCCGCCGGCGATGGTCTTGGCCCGCGGCGCGACTTCCTTGCAAAGACGGAAGAAACGCAGGGCCTCGCTGGCGTAGAGCGCGTGGTTCTCGCCGCTCGCGATGACGTCGGGGTCGAGTTCCTTGATCCGGTCGGCAAGCGAGCGCCACCCCACGTGCAGCGGCATGCAGTCGAGCACGTGCACGTCCATCCCGGCCTCGCGAAGCGGTGCCGCCAGCGCCGGCAGGGCCTGCTGCAGCAGGAAGTTGTCGCCCTCGCTGGTGTAGGGCCAGTACTGCCGCGGGGGTTGGACGAGGAGCACGCGCATCGGGCCGCTCACCTTAGCCCCGGCGGCCGCCGCCTGCTCGGCCGCATCGGTAACGCGCCCCTACCTCAGCTCCACCTGGCCGGGGAAGTCGGGCTGGTACTCGATGTAGCCGATGCCGGCGCCCAACTCGGAGCCGAGCGACGACAACTGGGTGCCGTCGGGGGCGAAGGTGTCGATGAGGCCTGCGCTGGACCACACCACGATCATGGTCCCGTCGTCGAGGCGGGTGGGCTCGCCCATGGCATAAACCCACACCGGCGGGTCGTGGAGCACCTGGGACACCAGCTCCACCTGGCGCGTCTCGTGGTCGATCGCCAACTCCACGACGCGGCTGTCTTCGTCGGCGTTGTCGCGGTTGTCGTGCAGCAGGATGCCGCCCTCCACGAACTGCCAAGCGTGCTGGGCGGTGAACCGCGCGCCCGGCCCGAGGTCGTAGTCGCTGAACTCGCCGCCCAGGCGCAGCAGCGTTGCCCCGGAGGCGCGGTCCACTTGGACCAGGCTGTTGAGGTTGCGGAAGCCGATCCACCAGGCGTCGAGCTTCGGGTCGAGCTGGAGGGTGTTGCCGTGGGTCCAGTAGTCGGTGGGGTCGGTGCCGTCCGGGACGCCGTCCGGGTAGTAGCCGAGCAGCGAGTCCCACACCTCGACCAGTTCGCCGTCGGGTCGGATCTCCACGATCTTGTTGCCGGTGGCCATGTCGTCGGGCGCGCCGCCGATCTGGTAGCTGGTGATCATGCCGATGGTGCCGTCGTCGAGGACGGCGAAGTCGTGGGTGGGGTGGGCGTCGCCGGAGAGGACGGTGAAGTTGCTCCCGTCCCAGTCGATGTCGGCCACGTAGGCCGACAGCTCCGCGTTCGGGTTGGTCTCGAACAAGTACCGCACGCCGCCGCCGTCGGCGCGGAACCGGGTGCGGTACACCAGCCCGGTCTCGGTGACGGAGTACCAGCGCACGTTCCCGCGCTCGTCGATGACCAGCGAGGCGGCGCTGGCGCCCACGAAGGAGGTGCCCAGGAGTCCGTCCCAGCCGGGCTCGCCGGTGAGGGTCAGCGACGGGATGTCGTTGGGGATCGGGCCCGACGAGAAGGCGCAAGTCGCGAGCGACTGGCCCGCGTCGTCGACCAGCACCGCCGACAGTTCGGACGACGCCGGGACGCCCACCAGCGTGGCGTCCTGTGCGCCGCTGCCCCGCCACTCCGACGCCAGGGCCGGGCCCTCGGCGTCGTGGATCTCCACGCGGGTGTCGGCGTCGTCCAAACCGGTCCACGCGACGTCGACGACGGTCACCACCTCGGCCGACGGCGCCACCGACACACCACCCTCGGCGTCGCAGGCCGCGACTTCCTCGGCGGGGGTGCACGCGGACAACAGCCAGGTGAGCATGCGGGGTGTTTACCTCGCGACCGCGACGATCGCGCGGCCAAGTTCGCCGAGCACCGGGTGCGCGCGAAACCTTGACTCCAGGTCGAGCAGCCGAGGCAGGTCCACCTCGCCGGCCACCACCTCGAACGGTCCGGAGAGCACGAAGTGGCTCATCACCATCTTCTCCACCTGCCAGCCCGCGAGCAGGTCGCGGAAGGTGTCGCGGGTGTAGGTGCGGACGAAGCGGTCGCCCGGCACCGCGAGCACGCCGTTCCCGAGCACCACGTCGACGAACCCCGCGGGGGCGTCGACCGCCATCGCCCAGCCGTAATGCGCCTCCACGCTGGCCAGGAGCACGCCGCCGGGGCGAAGCACCTCGCGGGCGCGGCGGAGGACCAGCGCCGGGTCGTCGACGTAGCACAACAACTCACAAGCGATGACCACGTCGACCGGCTCGATCGGGGGGAGTGCCTCGGCGCGGCTGTGGTGCAGCCGGAGTCGGTCGCCGTGGGCCGCCCCGTGGCGTGCGGCGGCCTCCAGCGAGCGCGCGTCGGCGTCGACCAGCTCCACCGTGCAGCCGCGGTCCAGGCACCAAGTCGCGAAGCGGCCGATGCCCCCGCCGAGGTCCAGCACGCGGCCGCCGGGCGGCACCAGCGAGGCCCACTGCTCCAGGTAGAGCGCCCGCTCCAACACCTTGAGGTCGTGGACGGGGCTGGCCGGGTCGAGGAAGTCCATGACTTCCGGGGCCTCGGCCCAGGCGGCACGCGCGCCGGCGAGGTTGGTGGCGGTAGCGCGCGACTCGGCCATCGGAGAGCACTGGCCGGGCCGGGGCCCGGGCTTGACGAACTCGGAACCTAGGCCTTCGGGCCCGGCTTCGGGCGGGGGGAGGGTCGCCACGCCTTGGGGCCGGGCTTGGGGCGAGGGGATGGGCGCCAGGACTTGGGGCCGGGCTTGGGGCGAGGGGATGGGCGCCAGTTCATCGGGACTCCGTGGGGACTCGCTATCGTTGCCCGGGACGGGCCCGCCGTCAAGCGGCGCGGCGTAAGGCGGGTGACGGGGGCGCCACTCCATTAGAACGGCACCATGTGGCTCGCCCTCCTCCTCGCCCTCGTCCCCGACACGACCCGGCTCCCACCCGGCCCGCCGGTCGTGCACCTCGAGCGGGGCCTCGCGGTGGACTTGCGCCTGCGCTCGGGTCCGGCGTGGGCCGCCTTCGCCCAGCGGTGGGGAGCGAGCAGCTTCGCGCGGTTCGACCCGCGCAACGGCACGCCGCGGCTCGTCGCTCCGCCGGCGGCGGGCAGCGCCGACATCGACGACCTCGTGGCCGACATCGCCACCCTCGCGGGCATCGCCCCCGCCGAGTTGACGTGGGCTTCGGACAATGAAAGCGGTGTTCAAGGCCGGTGGTTCTCCCGCTACACCCGCCAGTGGCGAGGCGTGGAGGTGGTGGGCGACGAGGTACTGGTGGTGGTCCAGGGTGATCGCGTGGCCGCGGCGTGGGTGCGACTGTCCCCGGTGAACCAGCCGGATCCCCGGCCCGGAGAGGTGGTCGTCCCCCTCGAGCGAGGCCACGGCGTGCTCGCCCGGGTCACGCGCACCGCCGGCGCCGTTCGATACACCGGCCGCGACGGGAACACCGTCCTCGCCTACGACCCCCGCCGTTTCGACTCGGTGTCGGTGGAGCATGAACTGTTGCGGCCGGGCGACGACGCGACGGTGGACCCCGCGCGCGGCGTGACCGTCACCGATGGCAGCGGCGCGAGCGAGGTCACCGGCGACGACGGCGCGCACGGGCTGTCGGGCCCCGTTTCCATCGAGCTCCAGGGGCCGGAACTGCGCCTGCGCCAGGGCCTCAGCGACCTCAGCCGCCCCGGCGAGGGCGACGTGGTGCTGTCGGGCGGCAGCGACATCTCCTGGAGCGCCGCCGACACCCTCCACCACTACGGGCAGGTGTACGACTGGCTCGACGCGTTGTGGCCGACACACTTGCTGTTGTCGACCCAGGTGGTGGCCTCGGTCGACCTCAGCACGGGGTCGTGCAACGCCTACTATACCGATGGAACCATCAACTTCTACGCCGAGAACGACACCTGCAACGCCACCGGGCGGATTGCCAGTGTCGTTTACCACGAGGTGGGCCACGGCATCCACCACTACCTCCTCGCCGGCGGGTCCTTCGCGGGCGACGTCAGCGAGGGCAGCGCCGACTTCGTGAGCGCCACGATCCTCGACGACCCCGAGATCAGCGCCGGTTTCTACGTGGACGGTGGTTCAATCCGCGAGATCGACACCGATCGCCGCTACCCCGACGACATCACCGGCGAGGTCCACAACGACGGGCTGGTGTGGGCGAGTTTCTTGTGGAACCTCCGCGAGCAGTGGGTGGCGGCCTACGGCGAGGTCACCGGCGCCGCGATGGTCGACACGCTCCTCCTGGCCACGCTGGAACAGGGGCCAGAGCTCACCGACCTCATGGAGGCGGTGCTGGTGGCCGACGACGACAACGCCGACTGGTCCGACGGCACCCCCCACGACTGCGAGCTCATCGAACTGCTCGACCACCACGGACTCGGGCCCGGCAGCATCGGCGTCGTGACACTGGAGCACGCGCCGCTCGGCCCGCAGGCCTCGGCCACCGAGGGCTACTCGCTCTCGGTGACGACACGACGATATTTCCAACACTGCGCCGACGACGGCGATCCGACGGTTTCGGCGTGGATCACGGACGACGACAGCACGCCCTTGCCCACCGCCGAAGGTGGTTGGGAGGCCTGGGCCGAGCACGCCTTGTCGACGGGCGACGGCGAGAACTGGACGACCACCCTGCCCCGTCAGCCGGCCAACAGTGTCATCAAGTACTTCCTAGCGGTCAACGCCGCCGACGGCAGCGAAGCGACCTACAGTCACCGCGACGTGGACGAGGACGCATGGCGCGCGTGGGTGGGCGATCGCGAGGCGCTCGCCTGTCACGACCTCGAGAGCAGCGCGGGCTTCATCCACGGCAACGGCGTCCCCTTCCTGGCGGTGGTCGATGGCCAGGACGACTGGTCCTTCGGCGAGCCCACCGGGGCCTACGCCTACGACCCCTCCGGCGCCTACGCCGGCACCGGGACGGTGGGCAACGGTCTCGACGCCGCCTACCTCGCGAACAACGCGAACTACTTGCTCACCGACACCGTCGACCTGTCGACCCCCGGGCTGATGCGACTGTTCACCTACCAGCGCTGGATCACCGTGGAAGACGCCCGCTACGACCAGGCGAGGTTGTTCGTGACGCGCGACAATGTCAACTACCAGGGCCTCTGGACAAACCCCGCCACGGCCGGGGGATCCACGCAGTTGCTCGACACCCAGTGGGGCGTGCGGGACCACGACCTCTCCGTCCTGGGGGACCCGCTGGCCACCGACACCGCCGTGCGCTTCGCCTTCACCCTGCAAACCGACGGCGGCCTGGAGTTCGGTGGTTGGAACCTCGACGACGTGTGCGTGGTGGAGCTCGACGACGTCCCCGGGCACTACCGGCGCGCGGGGCTGGCGGCGACGTGGACCGACACCGACGAGGTGGAGGTGGGTGAGGTGTCGCTCTCGTGGACGACCCCCTGGATCAACCCGTTGACGGCGACGGTCCTGGTGCGACAAGAGGGGGCCTGGCCCAACGCTACCAGTGACGGCGTGATCGTGGACCTGGACCTCTCGCCCACCTGGGGCGAGGCCAAGTCGGCGGTCGACACGCTCCCCGGCCTGGAACGCGGCACCGAGTGGTACTACGTGCTGTTCGCGATGGGCAGCAGTGTCGACGACGTGTTCGGGGAGGCGGAACTAGGCGCCAACGCAGCGATGGTCGGTTTCCCGCTGCGCGACACCGCGCCGCCGCTCGACACCTCGGTGGTCGACACCGGCGACACCGCGGCACCACCGGTGGACAGCGACCGCTGGCCCGAGCCCGCCCCGCAGGGCGACGAGGAGACGCCCGCCGCGGCCTGCGGGTGCGGGACCGGGGGCCATCCCGGGTGGCTGGGGCTGCTCGCCGTGGCGCTCGCGCGGGTGCGCCGCCGCGACCCTACCCCCACTCCGCCACGCGGCAGTGGGCCAGCATCTGGGCGTCCCGCGTGAGGAGCGGCAGGTCGTCGGCCAGGGCGTGCGCGGCGATCATCCGGTCGAAGGGGTCGCGGGTCCACGCCAGCGTGGCGGCCACCCGCGCCACGCGGTCGAAGTCGCCATCCGCGGGCCGCAGCCCCGCCGAGACGGCCAGGGCGTCGAGGATCTCGCCCGGCGGCACGGAGACTCGGCCGATCTCGTGCAAGAAGGCGAGTTCCAGACGCACCATGGGCGAGTAGTGGGGCAGCGCGTTTCCCAGGCGAGTGCGTACCGGCTCGGGGAAGCGCTCCACCTCGCCGGCGTACAGCCACACCAGCACGTGGGTGTCGAGGTGGATCACAGCGGCTCGGGATTCCAGCTCGTGGACCAGTCGGTGCTGGCGAGCGACTCCGGGTTCCCGACCACGACGCCCTCGCGACGGGGCAGCGCGTCTAGCCACGACCGGGCGCGGGGGGGAACGACCCGGAGGATCACGCCGTTGCGCTCGATCTCGAGGACTTCGCCCGTTTCGATCGCGCGGTCGAGCAACCGGTAGACGTTGGCGCGGAGCTGGGATGCGGTGACCGGCACGGCGCCAGGGTAGCCGGCGTGTACGTACGTGTCAATGACTCGTACGCCCTACCGCGTGCGCTGGAAGAACCCCGGGTCCATCATCGGGTTGTTGCGACGCACCCAGCCGAAGTCGGCCTTCGCCCCACCGTAGTTGTGCCCCGGGTAGAGCACGGTGTCGTCGGGGATCTGCGAGAGCCGCCCAGTGAGCGTGCGCATCATCTCGTCCTTGTCGCCACCCGGCAGGTCCACTCGTCCGCAGCCCTGCAAGAAGAGGGTGTCGCCCGCGATCAGCGCGTCTTTGAGCCGGAAGCAAGAGGAGCCCGGCGTGTGCCCCGGGGTGTGCAGCCACTCCAACTCCACGCTTCCCACCACGATCTTGTCGTTGGCCTCGTGGAGGGAGAGGTCCTGCGCCGACAGCCCGGTGACCTTGCGGACGAACTCCGCGTCGGCCCGGTGAACGTGCAGCGGGCAGGGGTGCCGCGCCAACAGCTGCGCGAAACCTTCCACGTTGAACCCCATCATCGAGCCCCCGACGTGGTCGGGGTGGTAGTGCGTGCCCAGGGCGCCGACGATCTTCATGCCGTCGGCCTCGGCCACCGCGACCACGTCGGCGACCGCCCAGGCCGGGTCGATGACGACGCACTCGCGACGCTCGAGGTCGCCGACGAGGTAGATGAAGTTCTCCATCTGGCCGCAGACGGGGTTGTTGCGACCGAAGTCGCGACCGGCGAGGAGTTGCTTGAAGTAGAGGGGGCTGGGGGACGGCATCGCGGGGGCGTATCCGGGCGCTCCGGAGCCGGGCTCGCCGCTGTATAGTCTTGTCGTCCCAGAGAATCCGGATGCCGCCGTTCTTCCCCGCGATCACGGTACTGCTGGCGGGTTGCAACCTCGAGAACGACCTGGCGGGCAAGGACGCGGGCGAGGAGGGCATCGACACCGGCGGGGACTGGGAGCCGCCGGTCGACACCGGCGACACCGGCGACACCGAGACCTGCGACGGCGCCGACAACGACGGGGACGGTGAGGTGGACGAGGGCTTCCCCGACGACGACGACAACGGCCGCGTGGACTGCCTCGACGCGGAGTGTCCGCCACTGGACCTCAGTGCGGCCGGCGAGGTCCCCGTGGTCGCCGCCTGCGCGGGGGGCGCGACGGAGCCGGTCGCGGACCCATGGAACGCCGTCGAGAAGTGGACGTTCGCGGCAAGCTCGAGCTCGCCGGGCCTCGCCTGGTCCGCCACCACGCCGGTGGTGGGCAACCTTGACGACGACGACGGTGACGGCGACGTCGACGAGGACGACAGCCCCGACGTGGTGCTCAACCTCTTCGACGCCAGCTACGGCAACTGCCTGCTCGTGGCCCTCGACGGCCCCACCGGCACCGAGAAGTGGTCGTGGCCGGGTTGCGACTACGCCAGCGGCGTGGCGATCGCCGACGCGGACGCCGACGGTCGGCCCGACGTGATCGCCTACGCCTCCAACGGCGCACCGGTGGCGCTCGAGGGAGACGGCACGCTGAAGTGGGCGGCCAGTACCGTGCCGGACGGCGGCTCGCCCAGCCTGCCCCTGCTGACGGTCGCGGACCTCGACGCCGACGGCATCGCCGAGGTGATCGCTGACGACACCGTGTACGACGGTGCCACGGGCGCCGCGCTCTTCGCCCTCGCCGACCACGCCTACTACCACCTCGCGGCGGTGGCCGACGTGGACCGCGACGGCGACCCGGAGCTATTCCTCGACGGCAGCGCGTTCGACAGCGACGGCAGCCCGCTCTGGGCCTCCGGCAAGCAGAACATCGGCGGTTTCTGGACGGTGATCGTCCAGGCCGACGGCGACGAGCAGGCGGAGATTGGCTTGCTCGCGGCGGACTGGTCGCTCTGGGAGGCCGACGGCACCGAGGTGTACAGCAGGAGCTACGGCGACACGCCGCAGCCTGGGCCGCCCTGCGTGGGCGACTTCGATGGCGACGGCGCTGCCGAGGTGGCCTGGGGCAACGACCAGGCCCTCGTGATGTACGAACTCGACGGCTCGCCCGCGTGGACCGCCGCGATGGACGACACCACCGGGCAGGCCGGCTGCTCCGGCTTCGACCTCGACGGTGACGGTGCGATGGAGATCCTCTTCGGCGACCAGACCAGCTTCCGCGTGCTCGACGGTCGCACCGGCACCACGCTCTACGAGGACGGTAGTCACCGCTCGGGGACGGTCTTCGAGTACCCGGCGGTGGCCGACCTCGACGACGACGGGCACGCAGAGGTGCTCGTCGTCAACAACGGGATCCTCGGCGGCAGCGCACCGGCACTGGTGGTCTACGCGCACGGGGGCGACGGCTGGCCCGACGCCGGCCCCACCTGGCCTGTCCACGACTACGCGATGACCAACGTCCACGACGACGGCACCGTCCCAAGTGCGCCCGACGCGTCGTGGTTGTCGCACAACGTGTACCGCGCGCGGGTCGCGGGCACGACGGTGGCCTCGGCGGACCTCACCGTCCGCATCGACGACGTCTGTGTCGCCGACTGCACCTACGGCCCCGTCCAGGTCGCGGTGCAGGTGGCCAACGAGGGCGGCCGTGACATCGATGCCGGCGCGATGCTGGCGCTCTACGCCGACGACGACACCGGACTGCGGGAGGTCGCGACGGAGGTGCTGCCTGCCGTGCCGGCGGGCACCAGCCTCGACGCCGTCACTTTCGAGTTGCGCGCCGCCGACGTCGGGGCCTTCGGCTTCGTCGCCCGCGTGGACGCCAGCGGCGTGGTGGACGAGTGCGACGAGGACGACAACGAGGACCGCTGGACCGACGCGAGTTGTCCCTGAGTGAAGTGGCCTCTCAGAACCCCAGCTCCGCCATGTAGGTCTTCTCGAGCGTCGAGGTGCTGCGCGCGAACTGGCTGCGGACGAACAGCAGCACCGCCCAGCCCATCGCGAAGCACCGGTAGATGACGCCCGGCCGCTCGGGCGGGACAAATCCCAGCGACTGCCCCTGCGCCCACACCCGCCGCTGGACGTGGGCCACGAACCCCGGGAGGTGGCGCAGGACGCGGTGTGTCGCGACACGCCCAGCGAAGGCGCGCGTGGCCACCGGCGCGAGCAACAGCTGGATCTCGAGGATGCCGTAGAACGGGTGCCGCAACCAGGGCGACTCGGCGAGGATCCGCCGGGTTTCTTTCTCCCCCCAGGCGATGTGCGACTCCTCCTCGCGGCACACCACCGCGAGCTTCTTCTTGATGTCGGTGCCGAGTTCGTCGTCGGGCAGCGTCTGCATCAGCACGTCGCGGAAGATGTCGAGCACCATGCCCTCGCCGAGGGCGTGCTCCATCAGCACCTTCAGCGGGTAGTAGTTGTTGTGGGCGCTCAAGAGCTTGATCACCCAGTGGGCCGGCGCCGGGGTCATGTCGAGGCTGCGGAAGATGCGCGCGAAGAGTTCGAGGTGGTTGAGCTCCTCGTGGGCCTGCTTCACGTAGAAGCGGGCCGCCTCCAGGGAACGCGCGGCGTAGAGGGACTTGCCGCAGTACACGCCGGTGGCCTCGCCGTAGAGCGCCTGGCTGAGCACGAAGCGCAACACCTCGCGGTCCTCGGGGGCGGCGAGGTCGAAGCGGTCTTCGCCGAAGGGGTAGGTGTCCATCGGCGGGGCGTAATCCGCGCCGGGCTAGCTGGGTCGCGCGCCGCGAATCACCGCGAGTGGACCGAACACCGTCTCGAACCTCTCGACTTCCGCGACATCCACGAAGCCGGCCGATGCAACGAGGTGGGGCAGGCGGCCCTCGATGTTGTCGGCGGTGACCGCGAAACCGTCGAGGAGCCGGATCGGGAGGAAACGCGCCCGGTCCCAGTGGGAACGCGCCCCGGCCCAGTCGCCGAGGCAGAGCCGCCCTCCGGGTCGAAGCAGCCGGAGCAGATCGGCGAGGACACGGCGCTTGGCGTCGCCATCGACGTGGTGGAGCACTAGGCTCGACACCACGAGGTCGAAGGACCCGGCCGCGAGCTCCGGGCTGTCGGAGGCGCCCTGCACCACGCGGGCGGGCACGCCGCGGGAGGCGAACTTCGCTCGCGCGATGCCCAGCGCCCGCTCGTCGGGATCGAGGACCACGACCCGGGCGCCGGGGGCATACGACGCGAGCGCGAGGGTGAGCTCGCCGGTGCCGCAACCGAGGTCGAGGACCTGCTCGCCTTTGCGGGGGTCTGCGGCCTCGACGATGCGACGGCGAAACGCCGCCTCGGGCATCGTCCATCCCATCGCCCGGTCGTACAGCCCGGTCAACGCGTGCAATCCGAGGGGTGGTACGTGGTCGCTCATGGTGCCTCCAACGGGTGGCCAGGAAAAGTGCCGGGGTCGATCGTAAGCTCTTGCGGCGGTGGCCCGCAGGGTCACCCGGCGCGGTCGCAGGGAGTTGGCGATGACCAACACCGGGCCCAAGCGCGCGGCGAAATGCCTCCGCCGTGCGCCTCGCGTCGCCGGTGAGCATCGCCGCCCGCGCGCCGTCCCCGCTCGGGTGGTCCCCAGCCACGCGCTCGCCGGTGGCATCGATCGTGGGCTCCCCGGTTTCGCGCCCGCGCCGGGGCTGTCGAGTGTCACGGCGCTCACCTGCCCGTGACCCGAAGCGTCACACTTGCGGTCGGTCGTCCACCCGATGACACTGGCGGTCGCCACTGGAGGCAACCGTGATCCCAAGGCCCATCGTCCTCGCGCTCCTGGCCGCGACCGCCGCTTGCTCCGGCGAGGGAGACGCGTCGAGCCCCGGCACCGAGGCGGACCCGGGACTGGCGGTGCTGGGTGGGAACACACACTCCGCGGACAACGTGGATGTCGTGGACGTCGCGGCGGCGGCGGACGGCCTGGACGTGCCACGAGACGTGGCGTTCCATCCCGATTACCCGGATCAACTCTGGATCCTCAACCGCGGAGGGCCGTCGGTCACGATCGTCGACGCGGTGGGCACCGACGGTCGGGACGCCTGGGTGGCCCAGGGCGGTCGGCAGGACTGCGGCGAACACTTCATGGCAGAGCCCTCGGCGCTGGCCTTCGGCGACAACGGCTTCCTCGCCACCTCGCACGAAGCCGACGAGGTGACGCCCTGCACGGGAAATGCGGACGAGACGTTCATGGGTCCCACGCTGTGGATCGCCGACCCAGACGAGTTCAACGCGGACTGGGCCAGCCACTACGACATGCTGCACAACAGCCCCAACGCGGGCGGCATTGCCTGGGAGGAGGCGAATGTCTACTGGGTGCACGACGGGTACCACCAGGCGCTGACCCGGTACGACTTCGGCGACGACCACGGCAGCGGCGGGGAGGATCACAGCGACGCCACCGTGCGCCGGTACGTCGAGGGCGAGGTCGGCTACCAGCCCGACGTCGTCTCCCACATGGTATTCGAGCCCGAGTCCGGCCTCCTGTACGTCGCGGACGGGGGCAACGGGCGGGTGGCGGTCCTCGACACCTCCAGCGGCGAGCAGGGCGCCCGGATCAACCCCAACTACGATGGGGACGACCAGCGGGAGGTCGACGGCGCCGAGCTTTGGACGCTGGTCGACGGCGCCGAGCACGGCGTGGAGCGCCCGGCGGGCCTCGAACTGTTCGACGGGTTGCTCTACGTGGTCGATAACTCGACGGGCCGCATCGCCGCTTTCAACCTCGATGGCGAGCCGGTCGACTGGCTCGACACGGGCATCGGCGGCGGGGCCCTCATGGGTCTTTCGTTCGACGACCAGGGCCGGATCTACGTCGCGGACGCGTCGGCGAACCGCGTCCTGCGGATCTCATCCAAGGCGACCGAGCGGTAGGTACGCCGCGATCAGGCCCGCAGCACCCGCAACCGCGCCAGCCCCTTGACGTTCTTGCAGTTGCTGCCGAGGGTGGTGTACAGCCGATAGGGGCCGCCCTCCTCGGCGGGGAGCGGCCCACCGTCGAGGCTGTGGACCACCACCGCGTCGCCCACGGCGAGGACATCGGCCGGTTCGGTGGTGAGGCCGTCGCTCGCGGCGGCGATGAACTGCGGGCCGTCGGCGAGGGCGAGGACCTCGGCCAGGCGAACGCCGGATCCCCGCCGCCCGGGGACGAGTACCGACACGTCGGGCACCTGTCCCGGCAAGGCGGAGAGCGCGCCGCGGGTGAGGGGGAACTCGTTGCCGTCGACGTCGACCAGGTTGAGCACCTCGCCGTCCCAGGGGTTGTTGGCGGCGTCGGCCAGGCGCGCGGCGGCCAGCGCGGCGTCGAGGGCCGTGAAGTCGAAGCCCTCGGCGGCGATCACGTCGGCCCGGCTGTCGCGACGGTAGGCGGTGGAGGCGGCGTGGACCTGGTTCCCCGCCACGTCGAGGCGGTACCAGCCCAGGTCGCAGCGGAAAACGCCCTTCCAGCGTACGATGCCCGGGGTGATGGCCGCCGCGCGCACCCGGTCCCAGGAGAACATCGCGTCGGGGGCAAACACCCACGAGCGCGCGGTGTAGCCCTCGGTGCTGGCGTGGTGGTGCTCGGCCGGTTCGTGGGCGCGGGGGCCGCTCCCGGGTGGCCACGCCCAGGCCTCGGGCGGCAAGCGTCCCCGGCTGGTGCGGATCACCGTCACCGGCGCGGGCCAGAGTTTCGCCGCCATCTCGTCGAACGCACGGAGCTGGTCGGTGTCGGCGAGGTCGCAGCGGTTCGCCACCAGCACGTCGGCGGCGTCGAGCTGTTCGCCGAGGAGGTGGGCGTCGGGCGTGGCCGCGGGGTCCACCAGCACCACCGTGGGCATCAGCTCGATGCGGTGGGCCAGGGCGCCGCGACTGAGCATGTCGACCACGTCGCGCGGCCGGGCGAGGCCCGAGGGCTCGATGAAGACGCGGTCGGGGGCCAGCTCGTCGAGGATCGCCGCGATGGCGGCTGCGAGCCCCTCGGGGGCGGTGCAGCACACGCAGCCCCCGGGGATGTTGGTGACCTTGAGGTTCCCGCCCAGGAGCGTGGCGTCGATCTGGGCGGTGCCGAAGTCGTTGACCACCACCGCGCAGCGCTCGCGACCCTCGCGGGCGGCCAACTCGTGGACCAGCACGGTGGTCTTGCCGGTGCCGAGGAAGCCGCCGACGACGTGGACGGGGGTGCGCATGGGGCGCCGCGTCTATCCCGGTGGGGGCCGGCAGCGGGCTGTAGGGCGCGCGTTACGGAGTGTCGGAGATCACCACGGTGGCCGAGAACCTCCTCACGCGCACGCTCACGGCGCTCGCCGACGCCCGGGTGCGATTCGTCGTCTGCGGGGGCGTCGCCTGCGTGTTGCAGGGCGTGGCCCGGACCACCCACGACCTGGACTTGCGCGTGGCCCTCGACGAACCCGATCTCCGCGCCCTCCTCGTCGTGGCCGGGCAACTGGGCTTGCGCCCGCGCACCCCGGAGCCGGCGGAGGCCCTTCTGGATCCCGAGCGCCGCCGAGCGTGGGTCGAGGAAAAGCACGCGGTCGTCTACACGCTCGTGGCGCCCTCGGGGGCCTTCGCCCTCGACGTGTTCCTCGTCTACCCGGTGCCGCTGGAGAGCCTGGAAGCGGAGGCGACTCCGGTCGACATCGAGGGTCGACGGGTACTGGTCTCGTCGCGACGGCACCTCGTCGAGGCCAAGCGGGCGGTGGTGCCGCCTCGCAAGGTGGACCTTCGCGATATCGAGGACCTGCTGGAGCTCATGGATGGCTAGTGCTGCAACGATGCCCGAGCGGGGGCGCGTGGATCCGCTATTCGACGGGCACATGGAACGCGCCCACTCCGAGCTCAGTCCCACCGAGAAGCTCGACTGGCTATGGGAACTGTTGCAACTCTCGCAAGCGGGGGCAGGGGCCGGGGAGCGGTCGGCCGCTGCGAAGCCGCCACGCCGGGCGCGCCGCTAGACGCGCCTGCGTCGGTGGTCGGGGCAGTCGGCGTCCGACTTGCACGGCGTCGCGAGGAGCATCCACCGACGCGCCACTCGTTCGACCCGGAGTCGAAGCCGAACTGTGCGGGGAAACGGCGTCACGCTTCTCGCCGGCGTCTCGGGCGCTCACTCGCACTGGCTGACGATCCCGCAGTAGTCGTCGGGCTTGCACTCCAGGCCGCAGCGATGCCCGGGGCAGTCGGCATCGACCGTACAGGGCGTCGCGCAGAGGTAGCCGGCGGCGATCGAGAACTTGGGGTCTCTAACGACGCATTCCATCCCGGCCGGGCAGCCTGCCTCCTCGCCCGGCTCGCACTCTTGCAGCAAAGGCGGGTAGCAGCCACCAAGAAAGGAGCTGGAACATGCCACCGACGCAAGCCTCAGCGCCCTAGCTGCAGCCGGCCACAAGCCACGTCCCCGTGATCGACGACTCGCCGATTGCGACGCGCGAGACAGCGGCCTTTGCCTCGGCCTTGGTGTAATGGGCAGGGTTCCAGTCGGCCAGGGGCCCGGCGCGGCCGCAGCAGTTGCCATGCACGTATCCCCGGTCGTGTGCGAACCGGTATGTGTACCAGTAACCCAGGAGGTAGGCGACGTTCTCGTCGAGCAGGCAGATGTGGGCGGTCTCGTGAATGATCGTGGCCGCGAGCGCCGCGATCAGGCAGGTACACTCGCCGTCGGCACCGCCACATGACGCGGCCTGGTGGGAGTTGAACACCGCCCGCAGGTACCGCCAGTCAAGCTCGATGTACGGAATGCCAGGAAAGCTCCAGCCATAGGCGCCGTCGAGATCCGCGTCGAATAACACCAGCTTCCCCCCCCCGAACGTGCCGCCGGTGAGCAGGCGCTTGAGGCAGCAGCCGTCGAGCTTCACCTCGTCGAGGTCGAAGAAGTCGCGGAGGATGTCGAGGTTCTCGTTGATCTGCTCGAAGGCCTTCTTGACGATCGTGAGGTCGTCGCGCTCGAGGTCCTCGTCGGAGGTGTCCTCGTCGGAGGCGTAGCCGCAGAAGAAACCGTAGTCCACCCAGGGCCAGCAGCCGGCGTCCTCGGCGTCCTC
>CAYHRZ010000018.1:0-6747 GCA_964359125.1 uncultured Klebsiella sp.
TCTCGGCGTCGCCGGGCAGGTTGGGCCGGTA
The DNA here is from genome assembly GCA_964359125.1 of uncultured Klebsiella sp. Taxonomy (GTDB): domain Bacteria; phylum Myxococcota_A; class UBA796; order UBA796; family SXON01; genus SXON01. The sequence goes on from CAYHRZ010000018.1 coordinate 32, forward strand.
GCGCACCGACGCCACCTCGCCGCCAGCGAAGCTCGCGTGGAAGTCCTTCATCGGGCCGAGCATGGCCGCCACGGTGTCGCTGCGGCGCGCCACCACCCGCGCCACCAGCGCGGCCAGTTGGCCGTCGAGCGCGTCGAGGGTGGGACCGTCGGCGTGGCCGGTCCGCAAGAGCGCCGCCTTCTGGTCGAGCGCCCGCCGCAGCGACTGGGCCAGCGCCAGGTAGGACGGTTCCACGGTGAGCGTGGCCCGGTCCAGCAGCGCCCGCCGCAACGCCGGCTCACCGCGGACGATCGCCACGTCGGAGGGCACGAAGTACGAGGCCCGCAGGCCCCGGAGCCAGCCCAGCGCGTCGACCGTCTTCTCCTCGCGCCGGAGTTCGCGGGCGCCGTCGCGCCAGCCCCAAGAGAAGCGGCGGTGTTGGTCGTCGCTGAAGACCTGACCCTCGACGCTCGCTTCCAACGCGCCGTGGCGCACCATCTCCGCCGGGCGGGAGGTCCGGAAGCTCCGCAGCGTGCCGAGCACGCCCACGGCCTCGAGCCAGTTGGTCTTGCCCTGGCCGTTGGGGCCGCAGAAGGCCACGATCGGCGCGTCGACGTCGATCACCGCCGGGGCCAGGTTCCGGAAGCCGGTGACCGAGAGGCGGAGGAGCCTCACCGCGCCTCAGTCGAGGCGGACGGGCATCACGACGAACAGGGCGCTGTCGTCGTCCATGTCGCGGACCACGCAGGGCGAGAGCGCGTCGCCGAGCTCCACCGACACCCGAGGCCCCTCGAGCACGGCGAGGACGTCGCTCACGAACTGCGCGTTGAAGCCCACGGCGATGGGCTCGCCTGCGAAGTCGACCGCCACCTCGTCGCGTGACTCGCCGGAGTCGAGCTTCCGCGCGGAGAGGACCAGGCCCTCCGGGCTGAACTGGAACTTCACGGAGCGGCTGGCGTCGGAGGCGAGGATCGACACCCGGCGGAGAGCTTCCCGGAAGGCGTCGCGCTCGAGCACCGCCTTGCGCTTGAAGCTGGCCGGGAGCACTTGCCGGTAGTCGGGGAAGTCGGCCTCGAGCAGGCGCACGTGGACGAGCACGCCCGGGTACTGCACCAGCGCGGCACGCTCGCCGAACGCCATCCCCACCGGCCCGTCGTAGCCCTCGAGCAACTTCCGGACTTCGCCCAGCCCCTTGCGCGGAACCAGCATCTTGCGCCCGATGCCCAACTCGCCGTGGTAGGGCGCCTGGGCCCACGACAGGCGGTTGCCGTCGGTACCCACGAACCGCACCACCGCGCCGTCGGTGGTGCTCGTGTCTTCCACGTGGGCGCCGTTGAGGCCGTAGCGGTTGTCGTCGCCCGCCACCGAGAAGTGCACCCGGTCGATCACCCGGCGCAGGGCCGAGGCGTCGATGGTCATGGAGCGCGACTGGTCCAGCGCCGGGGTGACCGGGAACTCGCCCGCCGGGTAGGTGTTGAGCTTGAACACCGAGGCGCCCGAGCGCACCTCGAGCTTGCCGCCGTCGATGAGCTTCAGGGTCACGATGTCGCCCGAGAGCACCTTCGCCACCTGGAAGAAGTTCCCGGCGTCGACCGCGACCTCCCCGGGCTCCTTCACCGTGGCGGCGTAGTCGGCGATCAGCGTGATCGCCTTGTCGGTGGCCGTGGCGCGCAGCGACTCCCCCGAGGCCGACAACAACACCGCCGACAGCACCGGCGAGGTGGAGCGCTTCTCGGCGATGCCCTGGGCCCGTGCCAGGGCTCGCACCAGTTCGTCGCGGTGGATGAGGATGTCCATGCTCGGGGCCCCAGGGGTATGCGCGGGCGAAGCTAACCGACTCGGCGCCCGGCGGCCCTGCCGCGGGGGGCTCAGGCAGGCAGGATGAGATCTAGGGGTTCTTGATGTCGACGATGATGCTCTGTGCCCTGTGGAGAGTATGGAGAACTCGAACTACATTGGTTGTTTCGACGTAGTCCGGGTGGACAACTCCCGCGGAACTCGGCCGTCGGTCACCAGGACGAGGGGCAACCCCGGGCCCGGTCGCCGGCCCGCGCCCCGAGACCCCAGTTTGCCGGCGCGGACTCCCCAGCTTCCCGGCATGCGCTCCACAGGGTTGTCCACAAGGGGGCTCACCGCCCCCGGACAATCTTCTCGAGGTGCTCCACCTCGGCGCGCAGGTTCGGGTCCCGCTTGATCTCGGTGGCCACCTTCTTGCAGGCGTACTGGACGGTGCTGTTGTCGCGGCCGAACACGCGGGCGATCTCGGGGAACGAGAGCTGCGCCACGACACGGCACAAGTACATCGCGAGTTGACGGGGCCGGGCGATGTTGGCGGGCCGCCGGTCGCCCCGGATGTCGGCGGCGTGGATGTGGTAGTTCTCGGCCACCCGCTTGATGATCGTGTCGGGCGAGGGCGGCGGGGCCTCCGGCGGGAGGATGCCACCGAGGCGCTCGCGCACCCAGGCCTCGGTGATCGGTCGACCGTAGAAGGCGTGCATCGCGGCCAGGCGGTTGAGGACCCCTTCCGCCTCGCGGACGCTGTTCCGGGCGCGCTGGGCGATGAGGTACTGCACCTCGGCCGGTAGTTCCAGCCGCAGGGTCTTGGCCTTCTGGCCCAGGATCGCCATCATGGTCTCGACGTCGGGTGGTTGCACGTCGGCGATCAAGCCCGAGGCGAAGCGCGTGCTCAGGCGCGGGGTGAGCTTGCCGATCTCCTGCGGCGGCTGGTCGGCGGCGAGCACGACCTGCTTCTTGGCCGACAGCATGTGCTCGAAGATGAGGAAGATCTCCTCCTCCGTGCGGTCACGGCCCGCGATCACCTGGACGTCGTCGATGAGCAGCACGTCGACCTCGGACTTGAAACGGTCGCGGAACTTGCTGTTGGTGCGGTTCTGGAACGACGCCACCATCTCGTCGAAGAACTGCTGCCCCGAGAGGTAGAGCACCCCACCACCGAGGCGCGCCTCCACGCGGTTGCCGACCGCGTGCATGAGGTGAGACTTGCCGAGGCCGCTGGCCCCGTAGATGAAGAGCGGGTTGTAGGCCGAGCCCGGGGCGTCGGCGACGGCCGAGGCCACGCCGTGGGCGAAGTCGTTGCACTTGCCGACGACGAAGTTGTCGAAGGTCATGTCGCGGTTGAGGTGGCTGGGGCCACCGCGGCGCGGGCGAGCAGGGGCCTCGACCTCGGTGCCAAGGCCGTCCCACGTGAGTTCGACCTTCACCTGGCGACCGCAGGCGTCCTCCCAGGCGTCGTTGATCTGGGCCATCAGGTTGTCGCGGATCCACTCGAAACTGTACTTGTTCTCGGCCCGGAGGCGCACGCTGCCGCCGTTGACGAAAACCGCGCTCAGCGCGCCGGTGCGTGTCCAGATCTCCGCCTCCTGGGTGCCGATGCGCTGTTCGAGCGCGGAGCAGAACTGTGGCCAGACCGTGTCCATCGAAAACCGTCCCCGGGCGGGCAAACGTCTTGCACACCAGATCGTGCCTTCCTCCCGGTGAAGCCACGCCTGGTCCTTTGTCGACCGCCCGGTGGTTGTAGCGCACTGGTGCCCGTGCCTCAAGGGCACGGTCCCCGCGCAAGTCCGCGGAGTACCGTGGCAGTTTTCGGTGATAGCCAGCGGGCAAGGGAAGTTTTCCATAAAGTTTTCCCCGGCGTGTCAAACTTGAAACGGCGGCGGGGGAGCGACTGGGGACAGTGTCGATCACTTTGCCGATTGCCCCCGGCGGGTTAGCCGCGGCGGCCCGCATCGGAGTCGAACATGAAGCGCACTTTCCAGCCTCACAACAAACGTCGCAAGCGTACCCACGGTTTCCGTGCCCGCATGGCCACGGCCGCAGGCCGGGCGGTGATCGCCCGTCGGCGCACCAAGGGCCGCAAGCGCCTCGTCGTCACCGTTGCCTCCAAGCGCGGGTAGCCAACCCGCGCGGCTCCGTCGCTCGGCCGACTTCTCCCGCGTCCAGGGCAGTGGCCGCCGGCACCGGGGCAAGTACCTGGTGGTGCTGGCCGCGCCCGCGCCGGGTCCGTCGAGCCGCGTGGGGCTGGCCGTCAGCCGAAAAGTGGGGAACGCGGTGGTTCGAAACCGGGTGAAACGCTGGCTCCGCGAGGCGATACGCTTCCTGGCGGATCGTTGCCCGCCGGGACGAGACCTCGTGCTTATTGCTACGCCCGCTGCCGGCACGGCGGGCCTCGCCGTGCTCCGGGAGGAGCTCCGGGTGGCGTTCGACAGGGTGGCCGCATGACATGGTTCTTGCTCACGATGATCCGCGGCTGGCGCCTGGCCGTGTCGCGCTTCATGCCGCCGGTGTGCCGGTTCTACCCGTCGTGTAGCGCCTACACCGCCGAGGCGATCACCCGCTGGGGCCCCTGGCGAGGGAGCTGGCTCGGTGCCAAGCGGATTTGCCGGTGCCACCCGTTCAACCCCGGCGGGCACGACCCGGTGCCGTTGCCGCCGCCCCCCAGCCCCGAAGCGGAGCGTTCGTGAAGGACCCCAACGAGAAACGCGCGTTGACCGCCATCGTGCTGAGCATGGTGGTGATCTGGGTGTGGACGGCGTTCTTCAGCCCGCCGCCGGTGCCCCCGGAGCCCCCGGTCGAGGTCGCGTCGTCGGAAACGCCCGCCACGCCCGGCGCGCCGGCCACGCCGCTAGCGACCGCCCCGGCCGCGGCCGGCGCGGCCCCCGTCGTCACCGAGGCGCCGTGTACCGGGGCCGAGACGAGGCTGGCGTCGAGCAGCGTCACCCTGCTGGCCACTGACTGCGGGGCCCTGCGAGGCGTGCTGATGGAGGGCGTGCCTGCCGCCATCGAGGTCACCCCCTGGTGGACCTGGGCCATCGGGCGCGTCACCGGCAGCACCGAGGGGCCGTGGGTCCCCTACGGCGTGGACCGCGGCACCGAGAACGTGCTGAGCGGCGAGGGCGACCTCCTCGCTGTCGGTCGCGGTAGCCGGGTGCCCCTCGGCACCTGGACGGTGGTCAGCGCCGATCCACTGGTCCAGCAGCGGGTGTCGCCGGAGGGCTACACCGTCACGCGCACCGTCAACCGGGGCACGGCGAGCGACACGTGGGACGTGTCCGTGCGGATCGACGCGTCGACCCGCGTGGAAGGACCGTTCTGGGTGGGCGTGGTCGACGTCGTGGCGCCACCGACCGGGGCCTACTCCAGCGTGCCGAAGCTCGAGGGCGTGGTCGACGGGGACCTCGAGGAGCTGCTCGACCCCGGCGACGCGAACGAGGTCTTCACCGGCCCGGTGTCGTGGTTCGGCGTGGGCGACAAGTACTTCCTCGCGGCGCTGATGCCGGAGGATCCCGCCAGCGGCACGATGGAGTGGGCCAAGGCCGATGGGGAGCGGGTCGGCGTGTACTTCGTGTCGAATTCCGCCGCGATTGAGGCGGGGAAGTCGCTGGACCTGCGGTTTGCGATGTACACCGGTCCCAAGGAAGTGGGTCGTCTCAACGAACTGGGGCACGGCCTGGGCGAGGCGGCGTCGCTGGGGATCTTCGGCTTCTTCGGCAAGATCCTCCTGTTCACGCTGCACCTGTTCCAGGGCGCGCTGGTCAACTGGGGGTCGTCGATCCTCGCGCTCACCTTCCTGGTGCGGCTCTCGCTGTACCCGCTCACCCGCAAGGCGGTGGTGGCCGGGCGCAAGATGCAGGTGCTGCAGCCGCAGATGAAGGAACTACAGGCGAAGTACGCCGACGACAAGGAGGCGCTGAACCGGGAGACGATGGCGCTGTTCAGCAAGAACGGAGTGAACCCCCTGGGCGGCTGCATGCCGATTCTCTTCCAGATGCCGGTGTTCTTCGCGCTCTTCGCGGCCATCTCCTACGAACCGGCGTTGTTCCACGCCGACTTCCTGTATCTGCAGGACCTCTCGGCGCCGGATCCCTACGGCATCCTCGGCGTGCTGATCGTGGTGGGCATGTACGTCCAGCAGATGATGACGCCCATGACCGGGATGGACCCGACGCAGGCGCAGATGATGAAGCTCATGCCGCTGTTCTTCGGCTTCATGATGTTCTCGATGCCGTCGGGCCTGTCGCTCTACTACACCCTCAACACCGTGCTCGCGATCGTGCAGCAGTGGTACAACACGCGGTCAATTCCCGCGATCCCCACCGGAGACGTCCATGTCAATTCCTGAAAACCACATCGTCGCCGAGGGCAAGAGCCTCAAGGCCGCGCTCGAGGCCGCCGCCGGCCAACTGGGTGTCCCCGCGTCCGGGGTGGAGCACAAACTCGACTTCGCCCACATGCGCGCCGCCGGCTCGGCGGGCGTGGAGAGCGTGCGCATCCTGGCCTGGGCCCGGGACCCGGCCGCGTTCGCACCGGCGCTGGCCGCCGAGGGTTGGGTCACGACGCTGTTGTCGTCGATGGGCAAGGAGGGCACGGTGCGAGCGCAGATGCGCGGCGACACGGCCGTGATCTCGGTCGACGTGAAGGAAGGCGCCGGCCACCTCGTCGGGCGGCAGGGCACCACGCTGCGCGCCATCCAGCACTTGCTGGAGCAGAACGTGGGCCGCGAGTTCCCCGGCGTGCAGTTCCGCATCGACGTCTCCCGCCCCGACGACGGTGGTGGGCGGGACGACCGTGGCCCCCGTCGTGACGACCGTGGGTACGGCGACCGCGACCGGGGCGGCGACCGCGGCGAGCGGCGCTTCGACCGCGGGCCGCGCCGCGACGACCGTGGCCCCCGCGAGGACCGTGGCCCCCGGCCCGACGGCCCGCGCTTCGATGGCCCC
>CAYHRZ010000018.1:6847-23194 GCA_964359125.1 uncultured Klebsiella sp.
GTGGCCCCCGGCCCGACGGCCCGCGCTTCGATGGCCCCCGCGAGGACCGTGGCCCGCGCCGCGACGACCGAGGCCCCCGCGAGGGTGGCGCCCGCCGCCAGGACCCCGGTGAGCTGCGCAAGCTGGCGCGCAAGCTGGCGTTGAAGGTCCGGGAAACCGGCGAACCCGAGGTGATCCGTCGGGAGCTGAACAGCTTCGACCGTCGACTGGTGCACCTCGAGGTGGCCGAGGTGGGCGGCGTGGCCAGCCGCAGCGTGGGCGAGGGCCCGGACCGGCGCGTGGAGATCTACGCCCCCGAGGGCGACGGCGGCGGCGCCGAGGAGCCGTTCCGGTCTGCTGGCGTGGAACACGACCCGATCGCCGCGTGCATCACCCCCTGGGGACACGCCGCGGTCGCGGTCGTGCGGGTGAGCGGGGCGGGACTGCGCCCGCTGGTGGAGCGGGTCGCTGGGCCGTTGCCACCCGCGCGCCACGCGCGTCACGTCTGCCTGCGTGACGACGAGGGCCCCTTCGACGACGGGCTGGTCACCTACTTCCCGGGGCCACGGAGCTACACCGGCGAGGACGTGGTGGAGATCTCCTGCCACGGCAACCCGCTCCTGGTGGAGCGCCTCCTGCGCGCCATCGCCGCCCGGCCCGCGGCCCCCGGCGAGTTCACGCGGCGGGCCTACCTCAACGGGCGGATGGACCTCACCCGCGCCGAGGGGGTCATGGCGACCATCGCCGCCACCTCGCGCCGGGGCCTGGACGTGGCCCGCCTCGGCCTCGGCGGGGCGGTGGCCGCGGAGGTCGAGGCCCTGCGCGACGCCCTGGTCGACGTGGGCGCCGAGTTGGAGGCCATCCTCGACTACCCTGGGGAAGACTTGCTTTTCTCCGACGACCGGCAACTGGTCGGCCGGCTGGAGGGGATCGCCGGGCGGGCGGGCGCCCTGGCCGCAAGCTGCCGCGGCGGGAGGGTGGCGGTGGAGGGTGCCCGCGTGGTGTTCGCGGGCCCGGTGAACGCCGGGAAGTCGTCGCTGTTCAACGCCCTGCTCGGGGGTCCCCGGGCGATCGTGTCGAGCGAGCCGGGGACGACCCGCGACGTGGTCGAGGCCCCCTGGCAACTCGACAGCGCGCGCCTAGTCCTCGTCGACACGGCCGGGGAACGCGAGTCCGCCGGGGCGGTCGAGGCGGAGGGCATCGCCCGCGGGCGGGCGGCGAGGGACGACGCGGACCTTGTCGTCAGGTGCGTGCCGCCGGGCGAGGTCGCGCCGGCGGCCAGCGAGGACACCCTGGTGGTTCACACCTTCGCCGACCTCGGCGCCGGTTGTCCGCCGGGGGCGCTGGCGGTGTCGGCGCACAGCGGCGCGGGCATCGCGGAGCTGAAGTCAGCGATCCTGTCGCGACTCGGTGTCGACGCGCCGGGGAACGCGGCGGTGGTGGTGCACTCCGCCCGGCAGGCGGCGTGTTTTGCCCGGCTGGGATCCCTGGCCCGGGAGGGCGCTACCGCCCTCCCGGAGGCAGGGCCGGCGGCGGCGGTGGAGCGGGTGTACGCGGCGATCGAGGTGCTCGACGAGGTCGTCGGTGGGGTCCGCGAGGACGTCCTGGACAGGCTGTTCGCGCGCTTCTGCGTGGGGAAGTAGGAGGCCCGATGCGCTCACTCTTCGTGATGGACTGGATCGACAGCCTCGACCTGTCTGGCGACTCCACCTTCATGTTGATGTTGGAAAGCACGCGGCGGGGCTGGGAAGTCGCGTGGTGTCACCCGACGGAGATGTGGGCCGAGGCGGGCCAGGCGCGGGCGCGGGCCCAGCGCGTGCGGGCCACGGCCGCCGGCTTCGAACGGGGCGACTGGGCCGAGCGGTCGCTCGGCGACTTCGACGTGGTGTGGATGCGGAAGGACCCGCCCTTCGACATGACCTACATCTTCACCACCTACCTGCTGGACCTCGTCCCCCCGCGCACGCTCGTGCTCAACCACCCGGCGGGCCTGCGCTCGCGCAACGAGAAGCTGTTCGCTGCGGCCTTCGTGGACCTCACGCCGCCCACGCTGATCAGTCGCGACGCTCGCCGGATCCTCGCGTTCACGGAGGCGCTCCCGGGCAGGGTGGTGCTCAAGCCCTGGGATGGCAACGGCGGCCGCGGGGTGTTGGTCAGCCAGCGGGGGGATCCCAACTTGCGGTCCATGGTCGAGCTGCTCACCGACAACGGCCGGAGCTTCATCCTGGCGCAGCAGCACCTCCCCGAGATCGCGGAGGGCGACAAGCGCATCATCCTGGTCGACGGCGAACCCGGGGGGGCGGTGCTCCGGGTCCCCGGCCACGGCGACCACCGGGGCAACCTGCACGTCGGCGCCACCGCCCACCCCACGACCCTCACCCCGCGGGAGCTGGAGATCTGCGCGCGCATCGGGCCCACCCTGCGGCGCGAGGGCCTCGTCTTCGTGGGGATCGACGTCATCGGGGGCTGCCTCACCGAGATCAACGTCACGTCGCCCACCGGCATCCAGGAGGTCAACCGCTTCGACGGGGTGGCGCTCGAGGCCCGGATCGTGGATGCTGCGCTGTCCCGACACGCGGAGTTGGCATGATCCTCGCGGCCCTGTTTTCCTTCGCCCTCGCCCAGGACGACGACGACGACGACCTGCACGAGAACACGGTCGGCGGGGGTGCGACGGCCCCGGTGGAGGCCGAGGTGGAGGCGCCGGAGGTGCCGGTCCCCGTGGACCCGGCCGTGGCCAACCGCCCCTACTCGCCGCTGTCGTACGCGGCGGCCGAGGTGCTGCGCCTCGACGTGGTCTTCGCGGACCGCTGCCGGGGGGCCATCGAGTTGATTTACCGTCGCGACTACAAGGGCGCGAAGAAGGCGCTCGACGCGCTGGCGGTGGAGTACCCCACCACGGGCATCGGACCCAGTGGCGTGGCGGTGATCTACCAGGCCTTGATGTTCGAGAACTACGACTTCCGGTACGAGAAACAGTACCGCCTCGCCCAGGAAGGAGCGCTCAGGCAGATCCAGGCGGGCCTCTCGTCGCCCGGCAACGAGTCGATCGAGTACTTCCTGATGGCGGGCATGAAGGGCCTCGAGGCGATCCACGTGATGCGCCGCGGGGAGTTCGTGGCCGCCATCGGCAACGGCCTCGACGCGGTGAAGGCCCTCTCGGAGAGCGTGAAGGCAGCGCCCGACTTCGTGGACCCGAAACTGGGCGACGGCATGTACATGTACTGGCGCACCGTGGTTGCGCGGGCCTCGCCGCTCATCCCCGACGGCCCCGACGAACGGGCGGCGGGCAAGGAATTGATGAAGAAGGTGGAGCGAGAAGGCGTGTTGTTGTCGCCTGCCGCCACGCTGTCGCTCGCCTACTCCTACATCGAGGACCGCGACCTGCGCAACGCCCTGGCGCGCACCATGTACGGTCGCACCAAGTACCCGAACAACGTCATCAACAACATGACGGCCGGCCGCGTGCTCACCAGCATGCGGCGCTACGACGACGCGGTCCGCATGTACAAGGACGTGCTCGCTGCCGCCCCCGACAACCAGCGCGCCAACTACCACCTCGGCGTCGTGTACTCGCGGATGTCGAAGTACCCCGAGGCCGAGAAGGCCTTTTCCACCTACATCGCCTACAAAGACGTGACTCCGGAGTACCGGGGCCAGGCCTACTACCGGCTGGGCCTGCTCTACGCGCGGCAGGGCAAGAGCAACGAGGCGCGCTCGGCCTACGAGTCGGCGGTGAAGGTGTCCAAGCACGAGGCGTCGAAGCGGGCGCTGGAGAAGATGAAGTAGGCGTGCCCCGGGCGGGATAGCCACCCGGCCCGTGCTGACCCTCCTGCTCGCCTGCGGCACCGCCCCCGAGGGGCCGGTCTACGCGCTGCAAGAGCTCGGTTCCCTCCCCGAGTTTTCCCTGGTCGACCAGGAAGGCGCGGTGGTGACGCGGGAAACGCTGCTCGGCAAGCCGATGCTGGGCGACTTCATGTTTACGAAGTGCCCCGACATCTGCCCCATGCTCAGCACGCGCATGGCCGCCGTGGGCGCGCAGTACGGCGACCGCCTGCAACTGCTGAGCTTCTCGGTGGACCCGGCAAACGACACGCCGGCGGCGCTGCGGGCCTACGGCGAGCGCTTCGGCGCCACCTACCCGGGCTGGCGGTTCCTCACCGGCGACACGGCGGCCATGCGCGCCGTCGTGGTGGGGGGCTTCAAGCTCTTGATGGAGCGGGTACCGGCGGCCGACGAGCGCCCCGAGACGGTGCTGCACGGCTCCCGGTTCGTGCTGCTCGATGCCGGGGGCGTCATCCGTGCCTACCCGGATCCCGACGTGGCCGGGGAGATCGAGGGCTACGTGAACGCCCTCCTGGCCGCTACTTCGGGGGGATGACCAGTTCCATGCCCAGCGCTAGGCGTGTACCGTCGGGACCGGTCTGCGGGTTGGCCTCGGCGATGCGCTTCCACTCGGACTTGTTGCCGTAGTAGCGAGCGGCGAGCTTGTAGAGGGTCTCGTTCTTCTTCACGACGTGGGTGGTGGGCCCCGCGGGGACGACGATCGCGTCGGCCGGCGCGACCACCTCGTCGGGCACGCCCACCTTGACCGGGACCGCCGCCGGCGGCTCCGAGGCGACAGCCACGGTGGGCGCGTCGACCACCACGTCGGGTAGGCCGCCCTCGACCACCGGCGGGCGCATCTCGGCGGTCACCACCACCGGCGCGGGGTCGCCGCCGCCCAACAGCGCCAGCAACCCGATCACCACCGTCCCGAAAACACCCGCCGCCAGCGCCGCGAGTTTCCAACTCCGCTCGCGCTCGCGGGTCTCGTTGACTTCCGTCTCCAGCCGGATCGTCTCCGATCGCAGCGTGCGCGCCTCGTTGCGCAGCGCTCGCATCTCGCCCTGCTCCCGCGCCGCCACGCGCGCCCGGTGTTCCTCGTCCCGGCTCCGCTCGGCGCGGATCGCGCTCTCAAAGGCGTCGCGCAGGCCCGCCGGCGGCACCGCCCCCGCCGCGCTGGCCGCGTCGAGCCGCGCCAGCGCATCCGTCCAGCGCCCCTGCGCCGCGTGTACCCGCGACAGCAGCAAGAGTGCCTCGCCGTCGTCGGGGTCCAGGCACACCAGCATCTGGAGCCGCTGCAGCGCCGGGCCCAGGTGCCCCTCCCGCGCCAGCTCCAGGGCCTCGTTGTACAGCGTGCTCGGGACGTCGATCCCGGCCTGCGCACAGGCTTGGCCGATGCGCCCCGGGGCGTTGCCGTCCACCGGCCCGGGGCCGGGCCGCGCGGGCTCGTCGAACAGCGACAGGTCGAGGGCGAGGTTGCTGGACATCGTGAAGCTCCGGGAAGGAGGGGTGCGACGGGAATCGCACGGGGGGATCGACACTGTACCCGAAATCTCTTGACGTGTAAAGCGGGGTCGGAGGTTAAGTCTTACGCCTTTCCGCGGGGGCCCCTGCCCCCGCGGTATGCTCGCAGGGAGATGACCCTCCTCGCCTACGGCCTGCACGCGCTGTTCTGGGCGCCCTTCGTCGTACGGGGTCGGCTGGACCGCGCCACGGGCACCGCCCAGACCGGCGCGGCCGCCCACCGCGCCCCCGGTGCCAGCCTCGTGGTGTGGCTGCACGGGCTGGGGCTGGCGCCGACCTACGTCGGCATGGGGGTGGGCCTGGCCACCGGCCTGGCCTACGACTGGCCACTCCCCCTCCGCCTGGTCGGCGTGCTGTTCTTCCTCGTCGGCACCGCGCTGGTGGTGAGCAGCCTGCTGGTCTTCCGGTCCTGGCGGCTGCGCGCCGAGCTGGCCCAAGGCCACGAACTCTGCACCACCGGCCCCTTCGCCCGGGTTCGCCACCCCATCTACACGGCGATGGTGTGCTTGACGGTCGGTACTTTCCTGCTCGTGCCCAACTGGGTCACCGCCCTCGGCGTCCTCACGAACTTCGCGGCCGGTGACTACCGGGCCCGCCAGGAGGAGGGGCTGCTGCTGGGGGCCTTCGGCGAGCGTTACCGCGCCTACATGTCACACACTCGCCGCTTCCTGCCGGGCGTCTATTGACGCTGCTCCTGGCCTGCATCCAGGTGGAACCGCCCGTCGCCGGCGGCGCCGCTGTCACCACCGGTACCGGCGAGGTCGCCGAGTCGGCCGAGACCGCCCCCGGCCCCGAGGTCACGCCCTGGGACCTCTACGACGACACCCTCGTCCACCGCTTCGACATCACCCTGTCTGACGACGCCATCAACCAGCTCGCGGCCTACTCCGACGTCTACGTGGAGGGCACCTTCACCTACGGCGACGAAGTCTACGATCGCGTCGGGGTACGCCTCAAGGGCTCGGCCTCCTTCCAGCCCATCGACCAGAAACCCGCGCTTCGCCTAGACTTCGACCAGTTCGTGGAGGGACAAGAGTTCCACGGCTACGAGCGCATGGGCCTCCACAACAACGTGTGGGACGCCTCGGCGATGGCCGAGACCCTGGCCTACCGCGCGTGGCGGCTGGCCGACAACCCCGCCCCCCGCACCGGCTACGCGGACGTCTACATCAACGGCGAGTTGCGGGGCCTCTACACGATCGTCCAGCCGATGGACGGCCAGTTCGTCGAGGAGTGGTGGGAGGGCCCGCACGGCGCCCTGTACGAGATGACCCGCGCCTGCGACTTCAACGTGTCCTGCGACTGCTACGAGTTGCAGTACGACGGCCTGGGCTACGATCCCGAGGGCATCTGGGAGGGTTGCTACGCCACCGCCGAGGCCTCGGTGGGCTCCGTGTCGGCCGCGTTCGACTGGCCGCGACTGGTCCGCTACCTGGCGCTCGAGAAGGTGCTCAACCACCCGGATAGCTACAGCTACAACCTAAATAACTACCACATCTACGTGGATCCGGTCGCGGGCAACCTCACGCTCACGCCCTGGGGCGCGGACTCCACCTTCGTGTACGTGTACCCGCCGTGGGACCTCGCTCAACCCTGCGAACCAACCTACCTCGACGTGGACTACGCCTCGTCCTACGGGTGGCTCGCGCGTTGGTGCGAGGACGACGCCGACTGCCGCGTCGCGCTCTTCGACGAGATGCTCTCCCTCGCCACCTTGTTGGAAGACGTGGACCTCGCGGGCCTGGCGGCCGCCACCCACGACCGCATCCGCGAGCACGTCGCCGCGGATCCCCGGGTGGCGTACAGCCTCGACGACCACGACTACCAGGCGGCCTGTTTCGTGGACTGGATCGGGCGCCGTCCCGACGAGGTCCGGGCGCTGGTGGCCGCCCGGCGCTAGAGTCTCCCCATGTGCCGCGCCTTGCGCCCCCGGTTGTGGAACCTGCTCGCCCGCTTGTTCAGCATCGGCCACCGGCAGAACGCCAGCGGCAACAACATGTCGCAGCGGTGATCGCGCGAACGTGATCTGGGCATCCCGCGTTAGCACCGCCGCTGCCCGGAGAAGCCCATGTTCGCTCTCGTCGCCACGCTCGCCCTCGCCAAGCCCGCTGACAGCGCATGGATGGGCAAGACCGCCACCTACACCCAGGCCGACATCGTCAACGCGCGCGGCGCGACCATGGCCGACGCCCTCGTGGCGGCCCTCCCAGAGACGCTCGACCCCCAGTCCGCGAACGTGGTCCTCGTCGACAAGCAGGGCCTCACCCAGGTGGAGTTCTTGCTGGACGAACGAGCGGTCTACGAGTTGCAGAACGGCAGCGAGTTCTCGCGACGTTCCGCGCTCGCCAACACCCACGGGCAGATCCTCGCCGAGATCCAGAAGGCGGCGGGCGGCGAGTCCGGCGGCGGCTACTTCGGCAAGGTGGTCGCGCCCACCAGCGCCACGGAAAAGACCGTGGGCGACTTCCTCAAGGGCCGCGAACCCACGGATCTCGTCGTGAGCCTCGGGTGGAAGAATCGCGACGGCGCGTTCGTGTACGCCACGCTCTACGCCGACCGCTACGACGTCAATGCCGAGGCGCCCAAGGCGAAGAAGTAGTGCTGTTCCTCCTGGCCTGCACGGGGTCGGACGACCCGGTCGACAGCGGCCGGCGTGGCCGTGACGACGACCGCGACGACACCGGTACGGCCGAAAGCGGCGACACGGGCGTGCCCAACGACCTGCCCTCGGCGACGGACCTCGTCGCCGAGGTGCGTCGTGACCACAACGCCTTGCTACACCTCTCCCAGGACTACGGTTGGCCGGTCGAGACCGCCGAGGGGCACCTCTTCGTGTACTTGGCCAGCGGCAGTTGGTCGGTGGCGGGCGACTTCGACGACTGGTCCGGGGCGGCCATGAACTGCAGCGAGGGCCTCTGCTGGGCGACGGTCGACGGCCCCCGCGGCGGCTACAAGTTCACCAACGGCAGTGCCTGGCGCGCCGACCCCTGGTCGCGGCAGTACACCTACGACGACAACGGCGAGATGAGCCTGGTGGCGGAAGGCTCCTCGCACCTCGAGCGCCACTTCGGCCTGGCCGGGATCTACATGTCGGCGCGCACGTTGCGCGTGTGGGTGCCTGCGGGCGGCTACGACCGCACGCTGTTCGTGCACGACGGCCAGAACCTCTTCGACCCCGAGGCGATCAAGGGGGGCTGGCACCTGCAAGACGCGACGCCGCCCGGGATCCTGCTCGTGGGCATCGACAACACCGACGAGCGCTTCGAGGAGTACACCCACACCCCCGATCGCATCGACGGTAGCTGGTACGGCGGCGAGGGCACCGAGTACGCCGACTACGTGCAGGGGACGGTGCGGCCCTTCGTCAAGGCCCACTACGGCGAGCCCGGGGTGGTGGGCACCCTCGGCAGTTCGCTGGGCGGGCTGATCAGCCTACACATCGCCAACGTCTACCCGGGCGCCTACGCCTTCGCCGGCTCGATGTCGGGCACCCTGGGCTGGGGCAGCATCGGCACCGACAACCCGACGATGATCCAGCTCTACGCCGACGCGGGACACCGAGACACGGTGGTGTACCTGGACTCCGGTGGCCAGGGCGACACCTGTCGCGACAGCGACGGCGACGGCACCGACGACGACGACCCCACCTCGTCCGACAACTACTGCGAGACGATCCAGATGCGGGACACGCTCGCCGGTCTGGGCTACGAGTTCGACAAAGACCTGTTTCACTGGTGGGAACCGGGCGCGGAGCACGACGAGGCGGCCTGGGCCGCACGCGTGGACCTGCCGCTCGGCGTGTTCGCCGGTCTCTGACGTCCCCACGATCCTCGCTTTCGTTTTTTTGAGATTCAGGTAAGCTGCGCCGGTGGACGTCCTCTTCCTCTCGCCGAACTACCCCCCGGAGATGCCCCAGTTCACCCGGGGACTGGCCGAGGCGGGCGCGCGCGTGCACGGCGTGGGCGACACGCCGGTCCACGAGTTGCCGCTGGCGGTGAGGAAGTCACTTGCCAGCTACCTCCACGTTCCCGCCCTGGGCGAGCTTGGCGACGTGCGGGAGCGGGTGCACCGCTGGCTTGGCGGCCGCCGCCCGGATCGCGTGGAGTGCCTGTGGGAGCCGCTCACGCTGCTCGCGGCCCAACTCCGCGAGGACATGAAGCTCCCGGGCATGGACACCGACACGGTCCGAGGTTTCCGCGACAAGCCCCTGATGCGCGAGCGGATCGCGGCGGCCGGCCTCCAGGTGCCGCGCACGGTGAGGGTGGCCAGCGTGGCCGACGCGCGCCGCGCCGCGGACGACGTGGGTTTCCCGCTGGTCCTCAAGCCCACCGACGGTGCCGGCAGCGCCGACACCCACCGGGTCGACGCCTGGTCGGCCTTCGAAGCCGCGCTGGCCTCGATGCGCCACGTGCGGGAGGCCACGGTCGAGGAGTTCGTGGAGGGCGAGGAGCTCACCTACGAGACGTTGTGCGTGGCCGGCAACGTCGTGTACGAGTCAGTTTGTCGCTACGCGCCGAGCGTGCTGGTCGCACGCCGGAACGAGTGGATTTCGCCCGTGATCCAGGCGCTCCGGGTTGCCCAGACCGAGCACACCGCCCCGGGCGTGGCCCTGGGCCGCGCGGCGGTGAGGGCGCTGGGGATGGGCACCGGCATCACGCACATGGAGTGGTTCCGAAAGGCGGATGGCACCGCGATCTTCGGGGAGATGGCGTGCCGACCCCCGGGGGCCAACATGGTGGACCTGATGAACTACGCGGACGACCAGGACCTCTACCGCGACTGGGGACACGCCGTCGCGCGCGGCCGCGTGCCGGCCCGCCCGGCCCGCCCCTGGTCGGCCGCGATCGTGTTCAAGCGTGCCGAGGGACAGGGCCGCATCCGGGCGGTGGAAGGCCTCGACCGCTTCATGGAGCGGCACGGCGCGCACGTGGCGCGGGTCGACATCCTCGCCGTGGGCCAGCCTCGGCGCGACTGGCAGGCCACGTTCCTCGCCGACGGGAACGTGGTCGTGCGACACCCGGACGACCAGGTGTGCATGGAGCTGGCCGAGGAGGCGGCGGCGACGATCAAGGTGTACGCGGCGTAAGGGCGGCCGCGCCGAGGGGCGCTGAGCCCTACTTCGTTTCCTTGTGGACGGTCACTTTCCGCTCGAAACGGCAGTACTTGTTGAGCTCGATGCGCGCCGCGGTGTTCTTCTTGTTCTTCTGGGTAGCGTAGCGGCTCACGCCGGGGATGCCGCTCTCGCGGCAGGTGGTGCACTCGACGAAGATCGTCTGGCGGCCCTGGGCTTTCTTCTTGGCCATGTTCGACTCCGGAAAAGGAACGCGGGGCTATGGCGCCGGGGGCTGGGCGTCAAGCGCGGGCCGGTCGGCGGCCGGGGCCAGCGCGAGCAGGCGCACGTAGACACCACCTTGGAGGCGCACAGGCCCTCCGGCGTGGTGGCCGAGGACCACGACCTCGGTCCTCGGGGCCGCGAGGGCGAGCATCACCGGGTCGTCGCCAACGCCCGCGAGCCGCGCCGGGGCGGCGTGGCGACCGGGCAGGTACAGCGCGCCGAGCAGGATCGCGGCGGCGGCGGCGGCGATGGTCCACCGGGGCAGCCGCGCCCGCGGCGGGTGCAGGCGGGCCTGGAGCCGTTCCCACCCCCGCGGTGGCGGTTCGAGGACGGGGAGCAGGTCGGGCAGGTCGCTAATCACGCGCCCTCCAGGGCCGCGCGGAGCAGGGCGGCTGCGGCGTTGCGCCGTGAACCGACGGTGCCGGGCGGGATGCCGAGCACGGCGGCGATTTCCGACTGTCCCATGTTGCTGAACTCCGCGAGCAGCACCACGTCGCGCAGCTTGTCGGGCAGGGCATCCACCGCGGCCCGCACCGCGACGTCACGCTGCCTCCGCGCGATGTCCTCGTCGGCCCCGGGGACTTCGCCGCCGTCGCGGTCGGCGTCGAAGGCCAACCAACCCCAGAGTCGCCGCGAGCGTCGCCGGTTCGAGGCGAGGTTGAGCACCGTCCGCCAGGCGTAGGCCTCGGCCCCCTCGGGGCGCACCCGCGACCGGGCGTTCCAGAGGCGGACGAAGGCGTCCTGGACCACGTCGATGCTGTCTTGTTCGTTCCAGAGGCGACGGTAGACGACGTTGAACATCGGGCGCTCGAGCCGGGCGTACAACTCGCCGAGCGCCGCCTCCTCGATGGCGCTGGGGGGTGCCACGAACGCGACTTATTGCGCAGCGACGGGCTCGGGGCGCAGCACGTAGAACAGCACGTCGCTGCTCCCCGGGGGGCCGCCGTCGCCGCCCACGGCGGTGTGGCCGAGCACCAGGACCTGACCAGGCGCCAGCTGCACCTGGGTCCGGGTCTCCACGCCGCCCTGCACGTTGATCCCCACCTCGGCCACGACGTGACCGGCCGGACTGATGCTCGCCAGTTGGTCGATTCGGAACTCCGGCCCGGTCGCCTGCGCCCGGGCACCATCGAGCGACAAGAGTGACTCCCGGAACAGGACCCGGTAGGCCATCGGCCCTTCCTGGGCGGCCACCTCGGCCATGGCCGGCGCGATCGCGGTGGGCAGGGCCGACGTGTCGACCGAGGCCGCCCGGGATCCGCCCACCATCCAGTATGAAAGCTTGACATTTCGCGGTTCGGCCACGCTCGGGTCGAGTTGGTTGAGTCGATCGATCACCCCCCTCACGTCGGCCTGCACCACCTGGGGTGCCGCCACGATCACGCTGCCGGGGGCGCCCTGCCGGGCCCGGCCCAGGGGAGGGACGTTGTCGTCGCGCCAGAACACGCGGTTGAGCACGTCTTCCACCCTCGACTCGTAGCCGCGGGGCACGTCGTAGGTGGTCAGCACGAAGGCGGAGGGGGCGTCGCCCTCGGTGGCGCTGCCCTCGAGGGACGCGGTGCAGGCGGCGAACAGGAACGCGAGGAAGGGGGTCATCGTGAGTCTCCGACTGGGGATACCCGCGACCCTGCCCGCCGTTCGGCGCCCGGGTGAAGTTTTTCGAAGTCGCCGCCCAACCGCGCGACCGGGGTCGCGAACTACCCGCTTCCCACCAGGTGTTGCCCCGGCCACCGCGCGGCGTGTTCCCCGAGGACGGCGCGGACGTCTGCCACCGGCGCGGTGACCGTCAGCTTCCAGCGCTTGTCCCGCTCCCGGTGGACCAGCACCGCCCGGGTGACCCGGTCCAAGGGCAGCGGCCCGTCGCCCAGCACGCAGAAACAGGGCCCCGGCACGGCCTCGTCGACCCACCGCACCGCGACGCGCTCGCGCTCGGCCACGAAGCGGCGCGCGAGGATTCGGGTACCCCAGTCTTCGGGCGTCTCCAGGCCCGGTCGCACCGCCGACAGCTCGGGAACGACCGCACTGAGGGCGACCAAGGCCAGCATCGGGTGGGGCGCGCGCCCGGCCACCAGGAGGGCGTCGGCGCCCACCTCGCCGTGCACGGTGACGTAGCGATCCAACCACCGTGGCTCCACCCTGGGGAGAACCAACTCCTCCAGGCGTCGCTGCAGGTCCACGTCGAGCGCCTCCCGGGCCATCGCCTCCGCCGCGCGGCGGCTGCTCGCCGGGGCGCAGGCCGCCAGCGCCCGCGCCGTGTCGCGTCGTGCACGGTGCTCGAAGCGGAACAAGAGGCCGCCCGCCGCTCGCAGCACCTCCGGCTCGTCGGGGGGAAGGATCCCCCGCGCCGTCTCCACCAGCAGGAGCCTCGCCAGGCCACGCAGCATGGGCCCCGGTATCCGCGCGGGAAGCCCGGCCCCCCCTTTCGGTTACTATCCGCGCGCACGGAGCCGCAGATGTCCTGGCTGTTTCTCATCGATCTCGCCGAGGCCAAGAAGAAGAAAGAGCCGCCGCCGCCGCCGTCCGAGTGGGCCCACGAGGAGGGCATGAAGTCGGACTGCTGGTACCCGCCCGTGTTCGAGGGCATGCTCGACGGCGACCGCAAGATCGCCCGGCAGAAGTCGCTCGAGGCGATGAAGTCGCAGTGGCTGGGACAGCGCGACGACGGCGTGAAGTTCGAAGACATGGTGGTCGACGACCTCGAGACAACGCTGCTCGGTCGCCCGGCCGAGATCGAGGGCATCGCCCGTGCCAACCTGGACTACTGCAAGGCCTACATGAACGGTGGCTCGACGGAGAGTTGGGCCGGGTGGGTCCGCGGGTTGCCCCCGAAGCTCACCGAGGGCGAGTGCCTACAGCCGCTGACGTACACGCTGTTCGACTACCTCGACATCGGGCGTAGCTGGCAGCGGCCGATCACCCTTTGCCAGGGCAACGTCGCCAAGATCTCCGCCACGGTGAAGGATCGCTACCGGATCAGCGACAAGGGCGAGTGGATCAGCGCGGAGGGGACCCCCGAGCGGGCCATCGGCGCGGAGTACCCCTGCAACATCGAGGGGTGCATGGTGGGCATGCTGGTCGGCAAGTTCGTCACCGAGAAGGGCGTGGAGATCATCTTCCCCATCGGCGGCGGCACCGTGTTCACCGCGGCCGAGAACGGCGAACTCACCTACTCCATCAACGACACCACCTGGTACGACAACAAGTACTTCAAGAACGCGTCGATCGAGGATCGCACGGCCATCACGATCGAGCCCGGGCCCTAGATGGCCCGTAAATCGCCGAAGAAGCGGCGCCTCGGCGTGGGGGTGCGGTTGTTGTTCGCGCTGTTGCCGTTGGTGGTGATCCTCGGTGGCGCCGAGGCGTGGCTCCGCGCCACCGGCTGGCCAAGGTCCGACATCGACGCCAAGGAGTTCACCCACAAGAACGTGTACTGGGTCTCGGACCCGGGCCAGCACATGGTGGTCACCCCGCACCGGGAAACGGGCGGGAGTTTCCGCGTTTCAACCGACGCCAACGGCCTGCGCTACCCCCTGCACCCCCAAGCCAAGCCCGCGGGCGCGTTCCGGGTGATGGCGCTCGGTTGTTCGACCACCTACGGCTGGGGGGTCGACGACGCCGACAGTTACCCCGCGAAACTGGAGAAAATCCTCAACGACACGGGGCACAAGGTCGAGGTCATCAACGGTGGACAGCCGGGCTACTCCTCGTTCCAGGGCCTCTGGTTGTGGGACAAGACCCTGGCCGCCTACGGCCCCGACGTGGTGCTTTTCGGGTACCTCGTCCAGGACGCCCGCAAGGTCAAGTACAGCGACCGCTCGCAGGCGTTGTTGCAGCAGAACGCCGACTGGTTGAAGTCCAGCCTCCTGCACCAACTCAAGTCGTACCTCTGGCTGCGGGCGTCGATCGACGACCGACGCGCGGAGAGCAAGGACCAGGTGGCGGAGGTGAACCGCATCCCGCCCGAGGAGTACGCCGAGAACATCCGCGCCTTCAAGGACGAGATCGAGGGTGCAGGCGCCAAGATGGTGCTCTTCGGCTACCCGCTGGAACGAGCCGGCTACACCGAGGGGCACCGGGCGCTGCTCGCCTCGGCGGCCAAGGTTCTCGACGTGCCGGTGTACGACCCGCAGGCCGACATCGAGCGGCGCACGGCCTCGGAGACCCTGTACTTCCCGCAGGACCGCGGTCACGCCAACGCCCTCGGGAACGAGGTGATCGCCCAGGGGGTGGCGCAATTCCTCGTGGCGGAGGGGTTGGTGCCGTAGCTGCTGCGCCCGTTTGACACGCCCCCGGGCGGCCGGTATCGTTCGGTGCTCGTCGAGCACGTGCATGCGCCTTCCACCGCTGTCTTTGCTGGTCGCGGCCCTCGTCGCGCTGGTGCCCTCGGGCGCGAGCGCCCACTACCCGCACGACGTGGCCTACTGGCTCGCGATCTCGCCAGATCCCGCGGTGCCGCGGCTGGCCACGAGCCTCGAGCGCATCGACCTCGACGTCCTGGGTCGTTCCGACAACGGGCTGGACTGGTCGGCGCGGCTGGTGGGAGCGACCAACGAGTCGCGTGTTTCGACGGGTGTTTTCGTCTCGTTCGATCGGCTGCTTCTCGGCACCCGTGGCCGCGGGCTGCTGCTCAGCGACGACGCGGGCGACACGCTGTCTCCGGTGTCGGCGGTCAGCGACACCCACCTCGCCAGGGTGGTGGCCTCCCCTGCAGTGCTGGCCGACGGCCTGGTGCTGGTCGCCGGCAACACCTCCGTGTGGCGCTCAACCGACGGTGGCGACGCCTGGGAGGTCACGCTCGACGGCGGGGGCTACTCCTTCGAAGACCTGGACTTGTCCCCCGACTTCCACCAGGACGGCCGCGCCTGCGCCCTCCAGACCGATGCACTCTGGTGCAGCGATGACTTCGGCCGGAGCTGGGCGCAGGTCAGCGTTCCAGACTTCGCCTTCCGGGTGTCGGTTGGCGCGGACGGGCGGTTGTGGGCCGCCGTGCGGGGCGAGGGTCTCTACGCCTCCCACGACGGGGGTGACACCTGGGTGCTCGCGGCCTTCGAGGGCGAGGACGTCACGGCCGTCGCGGAACTCTCGGACGGCCTGGTGCTCGCGGCCTTCGCGCTGGAGGCGGGCTGGCGCTCCACCGACGGCGGCGCGTCCTGGGAGGAATTGTCGATCCTCGAGATCCCGGTGGTGCAGAACCAGGACGGCGTGAACTTCTTCGACTTCTTCGAGGGTCCCGACGGCGCGGTGTACATGACGTGTTGGGACGGCGTGGCCCGCTCCGACGACCGGGGCGTCTCGTACAGTTTCTACACGACCGAGCGGCTCGAGAACACGCACTCCGTGGTTCTGACGGTCGGCGACGATCGCGAAATGCTGGCGTGGATCGGCAGCTACGGTGGTGGGCCCATCGTCACCGATGTCCGCTCCCACGCGGCCGAGACTTTCCCCGACCTGCCGGAACGGTACACGCGCAACACGCCAAGCACCCGCGGCTGGGCTCGCGACGGCGCCGCCCTCTTCGACCAGGGCTACTCCACCTGGGTCACCACCGATTGGGGCGAGAGTTGGCGCAAGATCGCGGCCGACCCCGAGGTGGACGGGCGGGTGCTCCTCGACATGGACGTCAAGGGCGTGGCCATCTCGCCCAACACCCCCGACGACGACTTCGTCTTGCCCAGCGTTGGCGC
>CAYHRZ010000019.1:0-14580 GCA_964359125.1 uncultured Klebsiella sp.
AGTCGGAGTCGTGGCAAGTGATGCACGCGCGGGTGCTCGGGGTGCGGTAGGCGTCGTTGCCGGCGTGGCAGGCCGCGCAGGCGGCCACGCCACCGTCTTGCCGGGGGAACGCGAAGCTCCACGTGTCGGAGCCCACGGTGTAGCCGCCGTCGAGGCGGTCCGAGGCGTGTAGCTTGTGGACCACGTTCTTGAAGTCGACGGTGTCGACGGGGCTCGTCTCGTCGTCCATCGACCCCGGCGTGTGGCACATCACGCAGTAGTCGGGGCTCACCCGGGTGCCACCATGGTACTCGACCGTGCCGTGACAGTCGTCGCAGTTCGCCTCGTCGACCACCGCGTGGGGCTCGAGCGAGGAGGCCCCGCCGAGCAGCACGTCGAGGTAGGCCGTGTCGGCCGCGCGGTAGCGGGTGGCGCCGTCGGGGCAGTCCCACTCGTCCCACATCGCGGTGTAGAGCGCCAGGGCGATGCGGTAGGTGCCCGCGTCCAGGGCCTGCCCGTAGCGGTCGCCGAAGGGCACGCCGGCCAGCGTGCTGTCGCTGTCGTTGGCTTGGAGCGGGTAGGTGGCGGGAAGGGTCTGCGCGGAGCCGTCGGTGTTGGACAGGGTGTAGGTCCAGACCCCGGTGGCGCTGTCGACCGACGACGAACCGTACACCGAGCCCACGACGGTGGTGCTGCTGGCGGAGGGCGAGTACGCGATGCGCTGCATGTGGTCGCTGGGGCCGGTGAGGATCATCGTGCCCCCTCCCGCCACCGTGGGACAGGTGGACGAGGCGGAACTGTAGGCGAAGAAGGCCTGGGGGACCGGCGTGCCGTCGTCGTAGAGCACGCTGAAGGTGACGGTAACCTCGTCGCCGACCGCGAAGCTGGCACTCCCGTCCTGGTTCACCGCCTCGATCACCGTCACGTCGATGCCCGTCCGCCCGGCCGCGTGGCCCGCCGCCTCCCACACGTCGGCATCGGTCCGGGGGTCGTCGTGGCTGGCGGTGATCGCCGCCGCGCCGTGACAGAACGCGCAGAGGCTGTCGTCGGGCAGGGGCCCGGCGCGGTGGTAGTCCGAGGCCGTGCGGTCGGTCTGGGTAAACGACACGCCGTCGTGACAGGAGCCGCAGGCCTGGCGCGAGGGGCTGCTCAGCTCGCTGCCGTCGCCGCCACCGTGGCAGGCGTCGCAGTCGGCGGCCGCCATGGGCATCGACGGGAAGGCCACGCTGCTGTAGTCGTTCAGGTTGTAGTCGGGGTAGCCCTCGGCCCCGTCGTCGACGGGCAGCCCAGCCACCGAGAACCCGCTTTCCAAGGCCTCACCCTGGTGGATCTTGTGCACCATCGAGCGAAAGGAGATCGTCACGCCGGGCGTGACACTGGCGTCGGTGGCCGAGTAGGCGTCCTCGGCGCCGTCGACGTGGCAGGTGAGGCATACGGCCAGCGACCGGCGGCTGCCACCGTGTTGCCGGAAACCCTCGTCGCCGTGGCAGTTCGCGCAGTTGTCGGCGAGCACCACCTCGCGCCCGGCCAGCGTGGCTGAGGCCCCGCCGAGCACCACGGCGAAGTCGTCGTCCGCGTCGGACCAGGCGGTGCCGTCCGGATCCACCTGATCGATGCCGGCCACCCCGCCGAGGGTGAAGGTGCCGTCGATCTCGAGGGTGCCGTCGCCGTCGATGTCGCTGTCCACCGGGAGGCCGCCCCAGTCGCCGTCGTCCTCGCCGAGGTCGGTGGTGTCGTTGGCCGGGCTGGCGAAGGTGGCGGGCACGGGCAGCGGGAAGGTGTAGGTGTAGGTGCCGTCGACGTTACGGGTGGCGGCCAGGGCCACGTCGGCGAGTTCGTCGGCGCCGAACAGCACCTGGGGGTGCGTGGCGGGGCCGCTGAGCGTGAAGAAACACTCGCTGAGCTCGTCCAGGGCGTAGTCGGTGCCGAGGTCGTCGGTGACGGAGAACGTCACCTCGGGGTAGTCGCCCACCTGGAGGCCGCCGCTGGCCCCCGTCCCGCCCGCCACCTCGAGGATGACGAGGTTCACGCCCCATGGCCCGAGGCCGCTGTGCCCGTCGCGGCCGTCGTCGCTGTCGTCCGTGCCGTCGACACCGTCCTGGCCGTCCTCGCCGTTGGTGCCGTCGGTGCCGTAGCTGCCATCGTTGCCATCGGTGCCGTCGCGACCGTCCTGGCCGTCGGTACCGTCGTTGCCGTCGGCGCCTGCGGGGCCGGTGGAGCCCGCGCGACCGTCGCGACCGTCGGCCCCCGGGGGGCCCTGGCAGGCCGCGAGGCTGGCGGCGAGGACGAGGAGGGCAATCGGTTGGATGCGGGCGGTCATGGGGCACTCTCCCGGGGTGGGGGCGTGGGTGAACTCACGGACTCTCCGCGCCGCTCGCAGGCACACTCGGTGCCTCGCTGCGGAAGGTGTCCTCGTGGAAGAACCGGAAGCGGGGACGACCGTCCGCGCCGTGGCAAACCGAGCAGAACGCCACCACCTGGGCGGGGTCCCGGAGGTAGCTGTCCTGCTCGGATCCCTCTGCGGCCCCGGGCTTCTCGTCTGCCCCGTGTTTCCAGCGGTGGGGGTCGTGGCAGGTCTGGCAGGTAATCTCTCCGACTTCGCGGTCCCGGGTGGGTTGCCCGTCCGGCCCGAAGTAGGGGACGCTTCCCTCGTACCGGGCGGGAAGGCCGCTGGTGGTGAGCAGCACGCCGGCGGGGTGGGAGAAAGCCGCGACTCGCTCGGCCGAGGTACGGCCGTCGTGACAACTCAGGCAGGCGCCGCTGGCGGGGTTCGTGCCCGCGACTGCGGCGGGAGGCTTGTTCTCGCCGTGAACGGAGTGGCAGGTGAGGCACGTCTCACCCACGCCGTTGACCGCCTCGACGGTACCGTCGTGGCTGGTGCCGGTGACGGTGGCCTTCGCGGGGTGACAGCCGATGCACGTCTCGGCGACACTCTTCTCCGCCAGCAGGTTGGGGTGGGTGGCGGCATCGCCGTGCGGCTCGTGGCAGTCGGTGCACCCCACCGTGCCACGCCGGTCGGGGCGCTCCATGGCCGCCAGGAGGGCCTTCCAGAGCGGGTGCCCGGCCTGGGCAAGGACCTGCTTCCCCGGGCCCGCGCTGCCGTGGCAGTCGACGCAGTACTGGTCGGACGGGTCCGGCGCCCTGGCGGCGTTCAGCGTGTGTACGGGTCGCGCGTGCATGCCGTGGCAGTCCGTGCAGCTCTCGCCGCCGTGCCCCTCGCCGCGCAAGGCGTGGTCCTCCTGGGCGTGGCAACTCCGGCAGGCCTCGCTGCCGCTCGACGAGGTCCGCAGCAGCGTGCCCGAAGTGGCCTCGTGGACCGCGTGACAGCTCAGGCAACTCAGGTCACCGCTCGCCCCCCCCATGGCGGCGATCGCCGCTCGGGTAGTCCCGGCCGGCGTGCCGGTGACGGGGTGTTCGCTGGCGCCGGGCGCCTGCTTGTCGTGGCAGGTGATGCACAACTCCCCGGACGTCACGTCGTCGACGAGGCGAGCCTCCTGTTCGGTGTTGTGCGGCCGGTGGCACGAGCGGCAGAGCACGGTGGCGGTGCCGTCGCTGCTGGTGCCGGTACGGCCGCCCTTGGCGGCGAGGGCGGTGGTGTCGGCCTCGCGGGCGACGCGTACGCCAACCGGGTGTTCGCGTCGCTGGCCACGGGTTGCCTCCGTGGTGCGGTCCTCGTGACAGTCGGTGCACGCGCTCACGACCTCTCCCCCGGCCTCCGCTTCGCCCTCACGCGTCTCCGAGTAACTTCGGGCCCGGGGCACGCCCGGGGTGTCGACGTCGCCCCAGTGCGTGAGCGGCGTGTCGAGGTCGTAGTCCCGGGGACTCGTCCCCACCATGAACCCGGCAAACGCCACGCCCACCACGACCAGCGAAAAGACGTGGAGCCGGCGACCTCCGTTCACGGCGTGGTGGCCCCCCCGGCTGCGGGCGTCACGCCGTCGAGCCGCATGCTGCCGGTGAAAATGGCCGCGGCGAGCTTGAGCCCGAGCGTGAACACCATCAGGCCCATCGCCAGCACCCCGAGGGAAACCTTCCACTCCACCTGGTTGGGCAGGTACTCCACGATCTCGTGCAGGGTGCTCGGCACGAAGCCCGGGACGATGAGCCCCAGTCCCTTCTCGATCCACACGCCCACCAGCGTGAGCAGGCAGGCGATGTCGATGCGGTAGAGGTGGTAGCGTTCGTCCGTCGAGAGGAAGATGGCGGCGGCGATGACGTTGAACGAGATCGCCGTCCAGATGAAGGGGACGAGGGCGTTGTGCCCGTGGAGGCCAAAGTAGAGGTACGTCGCGGCGGTGACGTGGGCCCCGCCGGTGTAGAACTCGGTGAACACCTCGCAGCCGACCAGGAAGAGGTTGAGCAGCACGGTGACGCGCAGCGTGCTGATCAGGGTGGCGATGGGGCCGTCCGGCACTGTGAAGGTGGTCGTACGCCGCAGGACCTGCAAGGCAAGCACGATGAACGCGGGACCAGTCACGAACGCGCTGGCGATGAACCTCGGCGCGAGGATGGCGGTGTTCCAGAACGGACGCCCGCCCAGGCCGCTGTACAGGAACGCGGTCACGGTGTGGATCGAGATCGCCCAGGCTATCGACAGAAAGACAAACGGGATGTACCAGCGTTTGTCGGGCTCCTTTCCGAGGAACCGGGTGTAGAGCAGGTAGCCCACCACGTGGGTGTTGATGAGGAGGTACCCGCTGAGGACGATGACGTCCCAGCTGAGCATCGAGATGGGCCAGTTGAACTTGCCGATCCCGGGCAACATGTGCCATGCGTTGTCGATGCGGCCGAGGTCGACGTTGACGAAGGCGAGGCAGGCGAGGACCGCGGAGATCGCCAGGATTTCTCCGACGATCACGACGTCGTGCATCTCCTTGTCGTGGTAGAGGTAGGCCGGGATCACCATCATCACGGCGCCGGCGGCGAGCCCCACGCCGTAGGTGAAGTTCCCGATGTACATGCCCCACGACACCTGGTCGGTGAGCGCGGTGACCCCCAGGCCGTGGACCTGCTGCAACGCCCAGGCGTTGAGTCCCACCAGGAAGACGGCGGTGAGGAATGTCATCCACGCGTAGAACGCCAGGTTGCCGTCGGTCGCGACCCCCAAGGCTTTCCAGAGGAAACGCGGGTAGCTGTGCGCGTGGGCGGGGTCCCTCTGGGGCGGGGCGACGGGGGATCCAGGAGTCATGTGGTCCTACTTGTCGAAGAAGTAGAAAAAGCGAGGCTGGGTGCCGAGGTCTTCTTTCAGGATGAACACCCGCTTGTGGTCGAGCACCCAGCGGATGTCGCTCTCCGGGTCGAGCAGGTTTCCGAACACCCGGGAGCCGGTGGGGCAGGCCTCGAGGCAGGCGGGCAAGAGTCCCTTGCGCGTGCGGTGGAGGCAGAAGGTGCATTTCTCCATGACCCCCTGGGGACGGATGCGGTTGGACAGGTACCCCTGCTCGGGGTTGACCTCCTCGGCGGGGACGTGCGGTTTGCGCCAGTTGAACCGCCGCGCGTGGTAGGGGCAGGCCGCCTCGCAGTACCGGCAGCCGATGCACCAGTTGTAGTCCACGACGACGATGCCGTCCGCCTCCTTCCACGTGGCCTGGATGGGACAAGCCTTCACGCACGGCGCGTTGTCGCACTGGTGACACTGCACGGGCATGTAGAATTTCCCCTCGGCGGGGACGGGATGGGTGTAGTCGGTGACGGCGTCGTCCAGAGACAGGCTGCCGTTCTTCAGTTCGAGGACCCGGATGTAGCTGTTTCCCGTGGCCCGGTCGTGGTTGTTCTCCTCGTGGCAGGCCTCGGCGCATTTCCGGCAGCCGATACAGCGAGAGAGGTTCAGCGCGTAGGCGAACTCGGTGCCCGGAATCGGGCGCACGTCCTCGATGTGGACGTCGACGCCGTACTCGTCCCTTGCCTGGTCCTCCAGGCGCGCGAGGACATCGGCCATCTCCTCCTTGCTGAGTTCCTTGTAGTGTTTTTGGAGGAACTGGTCCACCGACATGGTGGGCACCCACTCGGTGAGCGGGGCCAGGGCCCGGGCCATCGCCGCTGCGCCGAGCGTGACGCCGCCGAGCTTCAGCGCCGAACGGCGAGAGAGGTCGTCCATCAGTGGGCTCCGAAGTAGCGGTCGCGGGGCGCGAACACGGGCTGGACCTTCGTGTAGGCGGGCGCGTGCGGAACGTGGCAGTCCACGCAGTTGTTGCGGGTGGTCGGCCCCTGGCGACTGTCCCAGGACCCCGACTTGCCCCCGTGGGCCCCTTGGGCGTAGTCGCTGGCCTGCGGGCCGTGGCACTGGCTACAGAGGTCCATCACCTGGCTGAAGTCGAGCAGTTGGCCGTCGGCGAGGTGCAGCTTGGTGCGGTCGGCGTCGTGGCACTGCTGGCAGGTGAGGTTGCCGTGGGTGGTCTCGATGTTGGTATGGAAGTCCTCGCCGGGCTTGGCCGTGAGGAAGTTCTTCGGCACCGGCCCGTGGCAGGCCTCGCAGGTCGCGACCTGGGGCAGGGTTGGGTCGTCCTTGAGCGGCGAGTGCCACAGGCCCTCCGCGCCGGGGGTGTTGATCTCTTCGCCGTGTTGCCGGGCGGAAATCACCGGCGTGGCGAACTCCCGCGCGGGGTCGGCGAAGCCCGTCGAGCACGCCAGCAGGGGGTGGAGGATCAGCAGCATGGCGCCTCGGGAGGGCGGACGGGTGGTGGTGGGACTGTCGTGGTGCAAGTTCGGGGCCACCCCGCGACCCGGAGCGGGCGGGTGCATTGACCGCTACTATGACCGTTATACCTATGTTCGGCTCGCTCGCCTGTGCCCTTTGGCACACATCCCGGGCGCGAAAGTGCCCCGTGGCCTGGCCGGGCGCTGGCGACGCCTGTGCGGTGGCGAGTACCTCGTGCCGTACCTTGGGCGGGCTGGGTCGCCCCGGTGCCGACGGGACGCCGTACAGCGTGCCCGGGTGCGCGTGTCCGACACGCGGGGATCACGGCGCCTCCGACTTCGGCCCGTTGCCGTGGCAGGCGCGGCAGAGGCTGCCGTCGGCCAGCGAGAGGCGCAGCATGTCGTGACCGTGCACCAGGGGCTCGGTGGTCTCGCCGGCCCGCTCGTGCACCGACGGCCGCAGCACGTCCTGCTCCCAGGCCGCGCTCACCACGCGCTGGTCCTTCCAGCCCGCGCGGCGGTCGGCGGCAGGGGTGGAGCCCGGCGGGTGGGGGTCGTGGCAGGTGGCGCAAGTGGCCGTGTCGCTCGCACCGAGGGGAAGGCCCGCGTCGCGGGCGGACGTGGCCTGTGCGGCTGACAACTTGACCATGTGCTCGCCCGAGCCCGCGTGGCTGGTCTCGAAGTGACAGCTCTTGCAGGTGTCGGCCCCCGGCAGCCGCAGCGCCTCGCGGGGCTGAGCCGGGTCCGGTACGGTCTCGTGACAGTACAAACACGCCTCGTCGCGGTTGCTCGCGGTGGCGGTGCGCATGGCCTGGTGGGGGTCGTAGCGATCCAGCGCCGTTTCTTCGTGACAGTTGGCGCAGAGTTGGCCGAGTTGCGGGTAGGGGCCGCCCCGGAAGAACTTGGGGTTGTCGTCGGACACATCCTTCCCGTCACACGCGGGCTCGTCGTGACAGCTCTGGCAGGCCAGCTTGCCGTCCACGAGCGGGAAGTGGGCGGGCACCTGGGCGGTCACCGGTGCAATGTCCACCTGGTGCGGCTCCTCGGCGTGGCAACTCCGGCAGGTGGCGGTGTCGTTGCCCTTCACGAACGCCGTGCCCGTGCGGTCGGTGTGGCAGCTGGTGCACGCCGTGGCGATCCCGTGGGGGGACGTCTTCGGCGCGCCGGTGGCGGTCGCGGTCACGGCGAGGAGCACGAGGGCGACGAGGGGCAACAGGCGTCTCATGGCGCGGTGCTCCCCGTGTCGAGCAGACCTTCCCACTCGCGCACGCCGTTGGCGCCGTGGCAGGACACGCAGGAGGTGGTGTCGTCGACGTCGACCGCCGAGTCCATGGCCAGTGCGTCGACCGCCACCACGCTGGTGCAGTCGCTGGCGTGGATCCGCGCCGCCTGGTGACACTGGAAACACTCGGTGCGGGCCCACCCGATCTCGTGCTCGGCAGGGGTCAAGACCAGACCGGCGGGCGAGGCGAGCAGGTCGCGCGTGCCGGCGCAGGGGTCGTCGGGCACGCAGCCCAGGGCGCCGAGCCAGAGCCAGAGCAACGCGGTCACTCTGGCCTCCCGAAACCCGCGCCGGAGGCGTGGCAACTCGTGCACTCGGCGGCGGCGTGACAGTTGTCGCAGCTCGCCGGGTTGGCGAGGACGGCGATGCCGTGCACGGCCAACCAACTCCCGTCGTGGACGCCCTGGCCTTCCGGGGACCGGCGGTCGTGACAGCCGGTACAGTCGGCGCGGGCGTGGCAGTTCCAGCAGCTGCTGGTTCCCCCCTTGGCGCTCTGCCCGTGGAACTCGATCCACCCGAGGGCGTGCGTGTCGGGGAGCTTGCGTTCTTCGTGGCAGCTGCCGCAGCGGTGGGGCGCGGCGGCGACGCCCTTTCCCGCACCGAGCTCGCCCTCGCCCGGGGCGTGACACTGGTGGCAGGCGCCGTCGGGAGGGACGAGGAAGGTGTCGGCGAGCTTCTTGCGGGCGGCGCCCGGCTGCCCGGTGGCCCCGACCTGGTGGCAGCCCGCGCAGGACACACCCGCGCGCTCGAGCGCCAGCCGGTGCTCGTCGTGGTCGAACTTCTCGAAGATGCGCTCGCGCCCGGCGTCGCTGTCGGCCGCCAGTGCCGCGGCGGAGCCGACGCAAAGCAGCGCGAACAGGAGGCGAGTCACCGGGCCTCCACGCGGAGCGTCGTCCACGCCCGGTAGTCCACCGGCAACAACAGCCCGACGCCTATTTCGCCGCCTGCCGCGAGGCTCATCCACGGCGCGATCGCGGCGGAGAGGTTGGCGCCCCCGACGTTGCCCAGCGACCAGGGGGCGTGGGCCAGGCGCCAGGGCACCACGAAGTCGTGCACGCTCAGCGCCATCGCCCCGGGGAGGGGCACGCCCACGGTGGCGCCGAGCGCGGAGAACGCACCCCCCGCGCCGGTGGCGCCGTGCCAGGAGGGCACCACGCACCACTGCTCGCGACCACAGCTCGGCGTCCAGGTGCCGCTGCCGATGAAACCCAGTTGTTCGGTGTTGCCGGCCACCAGCGGGCTCTCCTCGAGCGAGCGGCTGTCCCAGCTCGCCACGGAGCCCTCCACCCAGAGCTGGTCGCGGTTGACCGACTGCAGCCCCGCGCCCACGCCCACCTCGTCGGCACCGGTGGGGGCGAAGGTCGCGAGGATGCCACCACCGAGCGCGGAGGCAGGGTCGAGCGCCTGGCGGTGGTCGAAGTGGACCGCGACGCGAGCGCCCGGCGCGGGCCGGGCGCCGAGGTCGACCCTCGCGCGCTCCACCACCGTGGTTTGCCCGTCGAAGGCCAACGAGCCCAGGCCCCGCGCCGAGGGCGCCCCGCGCGCGTCGGGCTGCTCCCAGCTCGCGGTGACGTAGCTGTGCTCCACCGGGCCGCGCGTGCTCACCGACTCCAGCCACGCCCCGAGCTCGCCGCGGAAGCCGGGCAGCACCACCACCGCCGCGCCCCGGCCGAAGGGCGTGCCGGTCTGGAGCGGGAGCAAGGGGTGCTCGGCCCAGCCCGCCGAGGCCTCCAGCGACAGAGCCTCGCTCGCGGCGAAGCTCACCCGTCCCCCGTCGAGGGTGCGGGGGTAGCCGGGGAGGTCGAGCCGCTGCCGCCCGATGGTCCACCCCAGCCCGCCGGCCTGGCCGTCGACCGTGAGCCCGTACAACCGCGCGATGGCGGCTTGATCCACGCCGTTGGCCCACGTCAGTTCGCCGTAGCCCTCCAGCCGCAAGCCGCCGACGGTCCGGCCCAGCCAGAGCCCCTGCCAGAGGGGCACGTACCCGGTCCCCGAGAGATCCTGCTGGATCGCCGCGCCCGTCTCGGCGTGGGCCCAGGGCTCGGTGGCCCAGGCGGCGGCGGCCAGCCACATCACGGCGCGTCCCCGTGGCAGGGCGCGCCACTGGCGGCGGGCATCCCGGCGGTGCCGTCGCCCGGGTCGTGACAGGTCGCGCAGCTCTGCGCGCCCGCCGCGCTCGCAGCGGCGAGGTGCCCGCGGCGCCACTCGTCGGCGTGGGGCATGGCGAGGTGGCACTGGGTGCACGTCACGCCGGCGTTGCCGCCGCTGCCCCCCGTGCCGTGGCAGCCCTCGCAGGCGGTCGGGTCGGCGAGGAAGGCGGCGCCGTGCTCCCCCGCGGTCCAGCCGCCGGCGTGGGGGTAGCTGGGGTGGCAACTGGTGCAGGCGGGGGCGTTGCCCGAACCCTCCAGCGCCGTACCGTGGCAACTGCCGCAGGCGGCCACCGGTGAGCCGCGGTCCAGGGCGAAACGACCGTGCTGTCCGGGGTCTCCCCAGTCGCGTTGGTGGGGGTAGCTGGGGTGGCAACCCGTGCACGGGGCGGTCGTGGCGGCGATGGAGTCCTCCGCCGCGTGGCAAGCGTCGCAGCGCTGGCGCGCCTCGGCGCCCGGGTCCCCGGTGAGCCCGGCGCCGTGACGGGAGCCGGCCAGCCAGCCCGCGGCGTGGGGGTAGTCGGCGTGACAACTGGCGCAGGGCCGGGCCGCGCTCCCCGCCTCCCCGTGGCAGGCGTTGCAGGCGCCCGCGCCTGCGTCGGTGGCCAGTGGCCCGTGGACGGCGCCCTCGGCCATCGACGCCGGGTGCGGGAAGGGGACACTGCCGTCGGCCGCTGCGGTCGGTCGCGTCGGGCAGGCCACGAGCAGGAGCAGGGCGATCACGGGAACAGGCCCTGGTAGGCGGCGTCGAGGGCGGCATGGGTCTCGCGCAGGCCGAGGTCGCCCGTGGGCCCCGGGAAACTACCGTCGAACAACCAGGCGTTGTAGGCGTGACAGGTCCCACACGCGTTGGGCGTGAAGCTCCCGGCCGGGAGGGCGGCTGCGCCGAGGGCGTCGAAGTCGGCGAGGGAGAAGGCCGGGGCGACCGGGAGCAGGGCGTGGCTCTGCAGGTCGCCACCGCCGGACGCGTCGTTCCAACCGGTGCGGGTGGCCGTGGTGGGCATGTGGCAGCCGGTGCACCGCCCGGCGGCGGTGTCGCTGCCGGGGACGTAGGCGGGGTGGCCGCCGTGCCCGGCCATGGCCTGCTCGTCGTCGTCGAAGCTCAGCGCGAGGTGGCAGGCGGCGCAGAGGGTGTTGTCGCGGGCGTCGAGTGGCACCCCGGCGGGACGCTCGCCCCCGGCCTGGTGCCCGCCGTGGCAGTCGGTGCACCGCGCCGTCCAATCACCCCCGCCGTGGGCGGAGGTGGCCAGTTCGTTGGCTTGCTGCGAGGGGCGGTCGGCCGCCCCGGCCGGCCAGCTGCTCGCGAGCAACGGTGCGAAGTCGGCGAGGCGCATCCCCGCGGCGAAGGAGCCGGCGTCGGCGTTCCAGGCGTAGGGGGTGTTGCCGCCGCCGTCGAGGCCGGCGTGGCACTGGGCGCACACGTCGTTCGCCGCTTCGGCGTCGAGCCGGGCCGGGTTCACGATGGTGTAGGGCGCCTGGTCGTCGCTCGCGGCCACGTGCTCGGAGCCGGCGCCGTGGCAGCGCTCGCAGCCCACGCCGGCCTCGAGCCATCGACCGTCGCCCTCGCTGGACGCCATCGCCACGCTGCCGTCGCCCACCTCGTCGAGGCTGTACCCCGTGGCGTGGCAACCAAAACACTGGGTCTCGGCTGAGAGTTCTGGGGCAGGACTGTCGGCGAAGCGGAAGCGGCCCTCGCCGTCGAACCAGGTGGACACGTCGTTCGCCACCCACCCCGCCCCGGTGGCGGGCCAGTCGGGCCACAAGTCGCTGCCGGGGCGGTAGGCCACCGGGAGGGCCCAGGCGGCCGCACCTGCCTCCGTCCACGGCACGGCCCCCCGCGTCTCGCCGCCCAGCACACCGCTGACGGTGTAGGCGCGGGTTTCGCCGTCGTGGTCTCGCAGCCACACGGCGGGCTGGGCGCCGTCGTAGCCGAGCGTGGCGCGGGCAAGGTTGCCAAGGTCGACCTCCACGCCGACCTCGAAGTCCGTGGCGAGCGTGCCCGACAACGTGCCGAGCGCGCGGGCGTGAGGATCCGCCGCGTGTCCCTCGGCCTCGTCGGGGTGGCAGGTGGCACACGCCCCGCTGCCTACCGGGGTGGCACTCGTCGCCGGGAGGCCGGAGAGCTCCAGGGCGGCGTGCGCGGCGCCCTCGGCAGGCACGCTGATGGTGCCCAGGCGCGCGCCCGCGAGGCGTCCGGTGGGGTCCTCGATGGTGGTCCTGACGTCCTCGCCCCCCAAGCCGGCCACGGTGGCCAGGCCGTCGGTGCCCGTGTGCGCCGAGGCGGACCCGCCGTCCCAGGTGGCGGTGACGAGCATCCCCGCCGCCGGGAGGCCTGCCGGGTCCAGCACCGTGACGCGCAGCACGCCCACGGTGGGGGTGGCCGCGGACAGGGCGCTGTCGACCACGATGGTCGCGTCGGCTGCGAGGGTGGGGGCCGCGGTGGAGCCGGTCGCGTAGCCCTCCGCCGCCGCCACGACGGTGTAGCTACCCGGCAACAACCTCGCGATGGTCCAGGTGCCGTCGATAGCGGTCTCGACACCGCGCCCGGAGGGCAACAACGTGACCAGCGCACCGCTGACGGGGTTGCCCCCGGCGTCGGTCACCGTGCCGGTGAGGGTGCCCGCCGGGGTGCTCGCCCAGGGCGTCACCGTGAAGGTGGCGTCGTCCCAGCGACTGGTGGCGCAGCCGGCGCCGAGCAGCAGGAGGGCTACGACCGTCGGCAGCGGGTGGGCGCGAGTTGGCATCGGAGGGCCAACGGCGGTGCAAACTCAGTGCCGCGAGCGGCAGTCGCTGTTCGCGGGGTTCAGGCTGACAACCCGTGACGAAGGGCCGCCCGGCGCCTGTGCGAGTTGGCACTGATTCGGGCGAAATCCCCCAGGTCTGGAGTCCCTAGCGCCCAGCCAAGGCGGCAACCGACTTTGCGAACCGCTTCTCGTCGCGACCCACTTCTACCAGTGCCGAACCGACGATGGCGCTGCGGGCGCCGGTGGCCAGCACTGATTCGACGTGCGCCCGCGTGCGGAGGCCGAAGCCGACGTACACCGGGCGGTCGGTGGCCACGGCGGCGTGGACGATGTCGAGCGCGGGGTCGCCCGCGGCGCCCGTGATGCCCTGGTGCCCGGCCACGTAGAGGTAGCCGGTGATCGTGCGGGCGATGCGACCCAGGCGCTCGCGGGAAGTGAGGGGCCCCACCATGGCGACGTGCTGCAGGCCGGCCTCGAGCACCTGTTCGCGCAACTCGGCGGACTCCTCCAGCGGCACGTCGGGTACGAGGAGACTGTGGGCCCCCGCCGCCCGGACCTCGGTACAGAAGGCGGGCCGTGCGTGCACCAGGTTGGCATACACCAGCAGGTTCAAGGGCACGCCGAGGGGGGCCACCTCGGCCAGGCCGTCGATGCAGCGTTGCACGGTGAGCCCCGCGGCCAGGGCCTCGGCATAAGCAGCGGCCAGGACGGGACCATCCGCGACCGGGTCCGAGTAGGGAATGCCCAGTTCCAGGGCCCCCGCGCCGTTCTCCACGGCGATGGCGCAGAGCTTCGCGAACTTCTTCGGCGAGGGCCAGCCGATCGGCAAGAAGACGCTCAGCATGGCGCCCCCGTGACGATGCTCATGTCTTTTTCGCCCCGGCCGGAGAGGTTCACCAGCACCCGCTGGTCGTCGAGGCCCCCGCGCAGCACGAAGGCCAGGGCGTGCGCGGACTCCAGGGCGGGGAGGATCCCCTCGGTCACGGCCAGGCGCCGGTACGCGGCGAGGGCCTCGTCGTCGGTGACGCCGACGTACTCCACGCGGCCCTGGTCCTTGAGCATCGCGTGCTCGGGCCCCACGCCGGGGTAGTCGAGCCCAGCGCTGATGCTGTGGGCGGGCTGCACCTGCCCGTCGTCGTCCTGCAGGATGTAGGTGCGGGCCCCGTGGAGGATGCCGGGGGTGCCCGCCACCAGCGTGGCGCCGTGCTCGCGGGTGTGGAGCCCGCGTCCCGCCGGCTCCGCGCCCACCAGGCGTACCGAGCGGTCGAGGCGGAAGGCGTTGAACAGCCCCATCGCGTTGCTACCCCCGCCGACGCAGGCCACGATGACGTCGGGTAGGCCGCCGGGGGTCTTGCGCCACTGCTCGCGGGCCTCCCGGCCGATCACCGACTGCAGGTCCCGTACCAGCGTGGGGAAGGGGTGCGGTCCGCACACCGTGCCGAGGAGGTAGTGCGTGCTGCCGAGGTTGGTCGTCCAGTCGCGCATGGCCTCGTTGATCGCGTCTTTCAGGGTGCCCGCGCCCGCGGTGACCGGCACCACCCGGGCACCGAGCAACTCCATGCGCGCCACGTTCTGCGCCTGCCGGGCCACGTCGGTGGCGCCCATGTAGATCACCACCTCCATGCCGAGGCGGGCCCCGATCATCGCGGTCGCGGTGCCGTGCTGGCCGGCGCCAGTCTCCGCCACCAGGCGGGTCTTGCCCATCCGCTGGGCGAGCAGCGCTTGGCCGACGACGTTGTTGGTCTTGTGTGCACCACCGTGCAGCAGGTCTTCGCGCTTGAGCCACAACGCC
>CAYHRZ010000019.1:14590-22961 GCA_964359125.1 uncultured Klebsiella sp.
GGGTGGGCCGACCCGCCCAGGTGCCGAGTTCGGCGTCGAGTTGCCCGCGGAAGGCCGGGTCACGCAAGAGCGGCATCGCGCGCTCGAGCTCGTCGAGCGCGGGCACGAGCAATTCAGGCACGTAGCGCCCGCCGTACTCGCCGAAGGCTCCGACTCGGGGCTTCACGGGCGCACCTCCTGGAACAGGGAACGTAGCTTCGCGGGGTCCTTGGCGCCGGGCTCCTGTTCGATCCCTGACGAAACGTCGATGCCCCACGGGCGGTGGCGGAGCAGATCCCCGACGTTCTCCGGCGTGATCCCGCCGGCGATCCAGGTGAAGGGCGGCGCACCGTCGCCGAGCAGGCGGCCCCAGTCCAGGGCGCGCCCGCTGCCGCCGCCCGGGCTGTCCCAGAGCGCGGGCACCAGGGCCGTGCCCACCCCGGTCCCCGGCGTGGCCTCCACCACGGCGGCCACCCGCCGGACGGCCGCCACCGTCGCCGCGGGCGCCCCGTGGACCTGGACGCGGTTGATACATGTATCGTGTATCAGCTGCGTCACCAGCTCCACGGTGGGGTCGCGGAACACCAGTACGCTCTTGGATTGACTTGGTTGATCCATAAGCCTCGTGATACGAATCACCTCGCTCGGGCTCACCGACCGGGGCAGCCCCGGCGTGCACACGAAGCCCACGGCATCGGCGCCCAGTTCGAGCGCCAGGCGCACGTCGTCGGCCCGCTGCAGGCCGCACACCTTCACGCGTGGGGGCCCGGGCACCGGAGCGCTCACCGCGGCCAACCATTCGGGGTCCCGCACCAGCGACGTGCCCACCAGGACGGCGTCGGCATCGAGGTGCGCCACGTCGCCATGGCCGTCGTAGCCGCTCTCCGCGACCCGGACGCGGTCCCGGGGGACCCGGGCGAGCAGTGCCTCGCCGCGTGCCCGGTCGATGCGCAGCGTCGCGAGGTCCCGGTTGTTGACGCCGATCACCCGGGCGGTGCTGGCCAGCGCCACGTCGAGCTCCCAGTCGTCGTGGACCTCCACCAGGGGCTCCAGTCCCAGCGACCGCGCGGCCTGCACCAGGTCCGGCAAGCGCTCGCCCACCACGCGCACCATGAGCAGTACCCCCCGCGCCCCGCAGAGCGCCGCCACGCGGAGCTGTTCTTCGCCCACCACGAAGTCCTTGCAGAGCGCCGGCGCCGCGATCCCGCCCGCCACGGCGGCGAGGTCCTCGAAGCTGCCACCGAAACGCGTGGGTTCGGTGAGCACCGACACGGCCGCCGCCCCCAGGGCCTCGTACCGCCGCGCCATGGCCAGGGCGTCGATCCCCGCCGCGATCGTCCCCTGCGAGGGCGAGGCGCGTTTGACCTCCGCGATGACGCGGATGGGCGCGCCCGGGGGACGTAATAGCCGCGCCGCGAAGTCGGACGGCGGCCGCGAGGCGGGCGTGCCCACGGGGAGGGGACGAGTGCGCGCCCGCGCCACCAGCTCGTCGAGGACGCCGCTCACGAGGGGCCCGGCGTGGCGCCGAGCGACACGAGGTCGACGCCCTGCCCGAGGCGCGCCCGCGCCAGCACGATGCCCTGGGGGACCGAGTCCGCCCGCCCACCGACC
Source organism: uncultured Klebsiella sp. (assembly GCA_964359125.1). GTDB lineage: Bacteria > Myxococcota_A > UBA796 > UBA796 > SXON01 > SXON01. Next base: position 16,181 of record CAYHRZ010000019.1, read on the forward strand.
CACAGCGCCGCCCCGGCGTTGGTGGCGATGGCCTCGGCCACGGGGCCCGGTTCGCCACCGAGCGCCCGGGCGAGGATGGCGGCGTTGCTGACCGGGTCGGCGCCGGCCAGGGCCTCGAGCGGCACGCTGGCCGAGGGGTGGTGGAAGGGCGTGATCACGCCGCCGTCGAGCGCGTGGCCGTGGGTGGGTGCGTGCAGTGCGATCTCGTCGAGGCCACCGCCGTGCACCACCAGGACACGCTCGGCGCCGAGGTCTCGTAGCGCCTCGCACATCGGCCCGGTGAGCGCGGGGTCGTAGACCCCCACCACCTGCCGACGTACGCCCGCGGGGTTGGCGAGCGGCCCCAGCAGGTTGAAGAGCGTGCGCACGCCCAGGGCCCGGCGGACCGGCGCCACGTTCTTCATCGCCGGGTGGAAGACTGGCGCCATCAAGAAGGCAAAGTTGAACCGTGATAGCGCCGTCGCGGCGGCCTCTGGGTCGAGCGTCGTCGAGAACCCCAGGGCCTCGAGCACGTCGGCGCTCCCGCACCGCGACGAGATCGCTCGATTGCCGTGCTTGGCCACCGGCAGCCCCATCGCGGCCACCAGGAGGGCGGCACCGGTGGAAATGTTGACGGTGGAGGCGCCGTCGCCGCCTGTCCCGCAGGTGTCGATGGCGCCGGGCGGCGCTGCCACTGCGAGGCCGTGTCGACGGAGGGCCCGCGCCCCAGCCACCAGGAGGTCGGCGCTGACCGGCCGGGTGCGCAGCGCGACCAGCAGCCCCCCCGCGAGCGCAGGTTCGACGGTGCCAGCCACCATGCCGTCGAGCATCGCCTCCACCTCCCCGGGCGTCGCCGCGCCGGCGAGCACCCGGTCCAGCAAGTGCGCCGTGCTCAACGCGCCGCCTCGGCCAGCGCGTTCTGAACGATGCGGCTGCCGTGCGGCGTCAAGACGCTCTCCGGGTGAAACTGCACGGCGAAGAGCGGTCGCTCACGGTGCCGCAAGGCCATGGGCATGCCGGCGTCGGTGCGCGCTGTGACCACCAGCTCCGCGGGCAGCCCCTCCACCACCAGCGAGTGGTAGCGGGCCGCCGGGAAGGGGCTCGGCACGCCGGCGAACAGGCGATCCCCGGCGTGCCGGACCATCGAGGCCTTGCCGTGTACCGGGACCACCGCGCGCACCACTTGTCCGCCGAAGGCCAGGGCGAGGGCCTGCATGCCGAGGCAGACCCCGAAGGTGGGCGTGTTGACGGCGCGGAGGAACGCCGGCAGGTGCGTGGCGGCCGGGTGGCCCGGGCCGGGTGACACCACGACGAGGTCGGCCTCGGCCGCGCGCTCCACGAGCACCTGCAGCGTGGCGTCGCCGCGCACGGTCGACACCCGGGCCCCCCGCCGCGCCAGGTCGTCGACGAGGTTGAAGACGAAGCTGTCGCGGTTGTCGACGACCAGCACCCGGCTCAACGGAGCACCGACAGGCAGGCCCGCGCCTTGCTCGTGGTCTCGTCGAGCTCGCGGACCGGCTGGCTGTCCGCCACCACGCCCGCGCCGGCCCGGGTGTGATACGTATCAGTCTTGTATCGCATCGACCTGATACAAATGCATGTGTCAAAGTCGCCGCCTGCAGCGAGATAACCTACGGCGCCCCCGTAGTATCCACGAGCGGTGGGCTCGAGCTCGCGGATCAACTCCATGGCCCGGAGCTTGGGCGCCCCGGTGAGGGTGCCCATGTTGGCGCAGGCCCGGTACGCGTGGAGCGCGTCGAGACCGGCGCGGAGAGTGCCCGACACCCGGGAGACGAGGTGCTGCACGTGGCTGTACTTCTCGACCTGGAAGAGGGCATCGACGCGCCGCGTGCCGGGGACGCTGATCCGGGCGACGTCGTTGCGGGCCAGGTCGACCAGCATGACGTGCTCCGCCTGTTCCTTGGGATCGAGCAGGAGCGAGAGCGCGAGGCGCCCGTCGGTGTCTTCGTCGTCGCCACGGCGGGCGGTGCCGGCAATGGGGCGGAGCTCCACCACCCCGCGGCTCACCTTCACGCTGGTCTCGGGACTGGCGCCGAGCAGGGCCCCGTCTTCGAGCTGCAGGAAGAACAAGTAGGGAGAGGGATTGAGCGCCCGGAGTCGGCGGTAGGCGTGCAAGGGGGGCAGCGGCGACGAGACGGAGAGGCTGCGGCTGAGCACCAGTTGGAACACGTCGCCTTGCGCCACGTGATCGAGGACCCGCCGGACCCCCGCCTCGAACGCGTCGGCGTCGCCGCCGGCGGGCGCCGCGCCCGGCGGGTAGGCTGCGGTCTCCGGGAGCTTCGCCCCGTCGAGCCCGGCCACCATCCGCTCCAGCCGCGCCGCCGCCGAGGGCTCGCCCGCCAGCGAGCGGGCGACAACGTGCGCCTCGCCAAGCGTGTGGTCCACGCTGATGCCGTCGAGGGCGAACACGAAGTGGAGGTCGGCCTCGTCGAGAGGATCCGGCTTACGAGGGGGTAGTTCCTCGAACCGATCCACCAGCTCGTAGCTGATGGCGCCGTACACGCCAGCCGGTACCGGCGCCCCGTCGTCGGCGACCAGCGTGGCCAGGGCACGCAGCGCGTCGAGCGGCGAAGGCGACAACAGGCGAGCTTGGTCGTCCTGGGCGGGGTCGGTGTTGGCCACGGCCGCGGTCGCGACCACCTCGTTGCCCGCGCGCGCGCCCCCGAGGCGCTCGGCCACCTCGTCGAGAAGGGCCTCGCCGCGAGGGTCGAGCGCCACCACCCGGAGTTCGGCGCCCCGCAGCGTGAGGCGCAGCAGCGGGAACGGGAGCACCAGCGACCGCCGGCCACCGGGCGCGACCACGTCGGCGCTCTCGAGCAGCACGGCCCCGGCACTGCGTCCCTCGTCGGTCAACGCCGCGAATACGTCGACTGCGGCCACCGGGGCATGCAGCACCACCCGCTGGTGGATTGTCCCGGAGAGGGCGGCCATGGCGGCAGGTTCTAACACCCCGCGGTATGTCTCCGCGGATGCTCTTCCTCTTTGCCTGCGTGCAGACCGAGCCGTACGAGCGGGTGGTCGGGTCGGTGGACCCCGAGCCGCTCACCCTGCCGGACGACCCAGCCGAGCGGGGCGTTCCGGTTGGACAAGCGACGGTGGCGGCCAACTGGCTCACCGCCGAGGTCTGGTACCCCGCCAGCGACGCGCACCTCGAGGAGGCCACCGACCCCGCCGACTTCGAGCAGTTCGTCCCGGCGGCGCTGGTGGAGAAGGTCGGCGCGATCGACTTTCCGTACGTCGACAGCATGGCCGTGCGCGACGCCGAGCCCCGCTACCCCGAGGGCGAGGGCTACCCGGTGGTGATCTTCTCCCACGGCCTCGGCGCGATGAGGATCCAGAGCATCGACTACGCCGCCCACCTGGCATCCCGGGGCTACGTCGTCGTGGCCGCCGACCACCCCGGCCGGCGCTTCGAAGACTTGGTGCCCTGCGTGTTCTCGCCCCCGCTCGACGGCTGTGACCTCAGCGGCATGTCGAGCGACCCCGCGGAGGACGACGTCGACGCGCTCGTCGACTGGGTGGTGGACGGTGGGCTCGCCGACTACCACGCCCACCCGTCGCGACTGGGCCTGTCGGGACATAGCGCCGGCGGGGGCACGACGGTGACCATCGGGGCGGCCGACGCGCGGGTCGACGCCTCGCTGGTGATGGCCGCGCCGGGGTTGCCGGGCCGCGGGCGCGAGTTGGCGATGGGGGCAGGTTGCGACGCTTTCGTGGGCGCCGACGACGTGCTGGCCGCCGGAGAGAGCGGGGAGGTGGTGATGATCGAGGCGGCGGGGCACCTCGCTTTCTCCGACATGTGCGAGTTGGACCTGCTCACGCTGGGCGAGACCCTGCTCGCGCCGCGCGACGACGTGAGCCCGGGCCTGCTCGACTCTTTCCTCGCCCTGGCCAGCGACGGCTGCCCGGGGCTGGTTCCCGACGAGGCGACGTGCGACGCGGCCGGCTACCTCGACCTGGCCGTGAGCGACGAGATCATCCGCTACTACAGCACCGTGTTCTTCGACGCGGCGCTCTACGCCCAGGGCGACGGCGTGCGCGCGGGGGTGTTCGCCGAGGCCACGGTGCCGTGATCTACCTGGACCACAACGCCACCTCGCCGCTGTGCGCTGAGGCGCGAGCGGCCATGGAGCCGTGGTGGGGCCGCCCGGCCAACCCGATGTCGCCCCACGCGCTGGGTCGCGAGGCGGCGATGGCCGTGGACCGGGCGAGGGAGGTCGTGGCGCGGGCCACCGGCTGGCACCGGGACGGGGTCGTGTTCACATCGGGGGCCACCGAGGGGAACAACGCCGTGCTGGGGCAGGGGCGCTGGGCGGCGAGCGCGGTAGAACACCCGAGCGTCCTGTCCCGGGCGGCACGGCTGATCCCGGTCGACAGGGACGGGATGGTGCGCGTGCCAGAGCTCGACGCGATGGTGGAGGTGGACGGCATCTCGGTGCAGCTGGCCAACAACGAGACCGGGGTCGTGCAGGACCTGGCGCCCCTGGTTGCCCGCGCGAGGGACCGGGGCCTGCTCGTCCACGTCGACGCCGCGCAGGGTCCCGGGCGAATTCCCCTCGACGGCTGTCGCGACGCCGACTTCGTGACGCTGTCGAGCCACAAGTGTGGCGGGCCGCAGGGCGTGGGCGCGGTCCTGGTGCGCCGCGGGCTAAAACTCCCGGCCCTGCTGCGCGGCGGCCCGCAGGAGCGGGGGCAACGGGCCGGCACGCACAACGTGGCGGGCATCGTGGGCTTCGCTGCGGCCATGGACCGGCCGCTGGGCCACACCGCGGTGCTGCGGGACCGCCTGGAGGCGGCGCTGCCTGCCCTCGGGGGCCGGGTGATTGGCGCGGCCGCGCCGAGGCTGCCCAACACCGCCTGCGTGGTGTTCGATGGCCTCGACGCCGTGGACCTGGTGATCGCCCTGGACCTGGCCGGCGTGGCGGTGAGCGCGGGCGCGGCCTGCGCGTCGGGATCGGCGGGCCGCTCACACGTTCTCGGGGCGATGGGCGAGGTTGGAAGCGGTGTTCGATTCAGTATCAGTCGCGACACCTCTGTGGAGGAGATCGACGCGGCGCTGGTCTCGCTTTTCTCGGCGGTCGAGTCGCTGCGCGTGGTAGAATAGTCGGTCAGATCGGAGTCTCCCCATGCTGCAACACGCCAAGCCCCACGCGAAGGCCACCGCGGGCGGCGGCAATCCCCCCCGCGACTCCGCGTCGCAGCAACGGCAGCCGCGTGGCAACGCGGCGGCGGCCGAGGCGATTGCCGGTTCCCCTGTGCAGGCGAAGGGCGGAGCGCTGGGCAACGACGCGCCGGCGCTGGCCGCCGAGGGCACCCGTGCGGGCGGGGGCTCGTTGCCCTTCCTCGACCGCATCCAGAAGGCCTTCGGCCACCACGACGTGGGCGACATCAAGGCCGTCGTCGGCGGCGCGGGCGGCAAGACCGCCTCCGACATGGGCGCGCAGGCCTACGCCTCCGGCAACGCGGTGGTGTTCAAGTCGTCGCCGGACCTGCACACGGCGGCCCACGAGGCGGCGCACGTCGTCCAGCAGCGCGCGGGGGTGCAGAAGCCGGGCGGTGTCGGCTCCCCGGGCGACGAGCACGAGCGCCACGCCGACGAGGTGGCCGACCTCGTGGTCAAGGGCGGCAACGCGGAGGCGGTGCTCGACCGGATGACGGGCACCGGGAAGGCCAGCAAGGCCCCGGGCGAGGTCGTGCAGCAACTCCCCGAGAAGAAGGTGAGCAGCGGCGCGATGCGTCGGCTCGACAAGGCTCGCGCGGCGATCAAGCACGTGAAGGAAGTCATTGCCTTCGGCGCGGGCAACCAGTACCCGGCGTTGCAGTCGTCGAACTTCAACAGCTACTTCCGGATGGCGGCCATGCGGGACCCGGAGTGCTGGGAGATGTCGCCGTCGGTGCGCGCCATCGCGTCGCAACACCCCGACGCGCTCACTGCTGCCAAGGGCGAGTTGGCGGGCGGCGGCAACTGCGGCGAGCACGCCTCGATGGGCTTCGACTACCTCCGCGTGACGGCGGTGGGCGAGACCATCAACCGCTGCGACAAGGAAGGCCTGGACCACGCCTTCGTGATCATCGGCGACGTCCCGAACGAGTCCGACAGCGCGCTGACGGTGTGCGACCCCTGGCCCACCGAGGCCACGGCGTGCGTCTGGGAGGACCACTTCGCGCACACCTCCGACAAGACGAAGCTCAACGTGCGGCGGACCGAGAAGGCTGACGGTAGCGACGCGAAGTCGGTGATCGCGGCGGGACTGAAGTTGTCGCGCAAGGGGTTGGCGATGATCAACCAGAAGATGGACGACAAACAAACCGAGGAAGAGCTCAAGAAGGGCACGTCCCGTGAAAACGGGGCGCACCCGTGGATCTGGAACCACGGCCCGGCCGCGCGCACCCAGTACGACTACGTCGAGGAAACGCCCACGTCGTGAACTTGATTGTCGCCTTACTCGCCTTTGCCCAGGAGCCCGGCGTGGCCACCCCCCTGACCCCGATGAGCAGCCCGGCGATGGTCGACGGCCCCTTGGTCGACGACCCGGGCCTCCTGGCCTGGTTGGAGGCCTCGAAAAACAGCTGGTTGTCCCTGCCCGTCGTCGTCGTGTTCGACGACCCGGAGTACCCGGTGGGCATCGGCAGCGCCCGCGTGGGCAGCGTGCCGTTGCGACTCGACGACACCGCCATGTCGGTGGCCCTCTTCGACCAGCTGCGCACGCTGTGCCCGGCGGGAAGCGGGGTCTGCACGGTGATCCTGGAGGGCACCTGGGGACCGGTGGTGGCGATGCCC
>CAYHRZ010000020.1:0-22438 GCA_964359125.1 uncultured Klebsiella sp.
GCGGGCGTGGCCCGGGCGCACCAGAAGGGCGTCGTCCACCGGGCCCTCAAGCCCGCCAACGTCCTCTTGGAAACCGCCGACGACGTCCTCGTCCCGCGCGTGACCGACTTCGGCCTCGTCAAGTTCCTCGAGACCGACTCCCCCGAGCTACGCGCCACCCGCTCGGGCCTCGCCATGGGCACGCCCGCCTACATGGCGCCCGAGCAGGTGGAGGACAGCAAGACCGTCGACCAGCGAGCCGACGTCTGGGCCCTCGGCTGCCTGCTCTACGAACTGGTGACGGGGAAGTCGCCGTTCGACGGGCCCACCCTGCTGGCGATATTCGCCAGGCTCTCGACCGGCGACTACCCGCCGCCGGAGTCGATGGTCCCAGACCTGCCTCCCGCGGTGGGCCACGCCATCCGCGCGGCGCTGGTCCACGACCGGGAACTGCGAGTGGCGGACTGCACCAAGCTCAAGGCGATCCTCGACGGCCGGGGCGCGGAGCCTGCGAGGAAGGCCGGCCTGCGGCCGCCCCCCGCGCCGGCGCCGGGCCCGGCCACGGCACCCAACTGGGACGGTGGGCCCGTGGCCGTGGTGTCGCCGTCCGCGCCGCCCGCCGCTGTACCGCTGTTGCCGACGCCGTCGCCCACGCCGCGGCCGGAGATCGCGAACTCCCGCACCACCTTCGACCCCGACCCGGTGCCACCGCTAGCCGACAACCGGCCCCTCCTGGTCGTCGGCGGGCTGCTCGGCCTGATCGTGGTGGGCGCCATCGGCGTCATCGTCGTCGGGGCGGTGATGTGGGGGGCCTCGTCCCGGGAGGATCTGCCACTCGCCGACGACGACCGGGTGGCCGCCCTGGTCGAGGCGCCGCCGGGCACCGAGGGTGGAGAGCCGGCCGCCGGGTCGGCCTCCCCCGCGGCCTCGGGTGTGGGCGCCGGGCGCACCAGCGAGGCCGCGCCCTCCACGGCCCCCACGCCCGCCCCGGTCCCGGCGGCCGCCACCTCGACAACGCCCGCCGCGGCGGGCAGTTCCGCCCGTAGCGCACCCGCCACGCCCGCTGCGGCCACGACCGCTGCGGCCACGACCGCCGCCGCCCCCGCGAGCGCCACCCCGGCCACCACCACCCCGCCGACCCTCGCGACACCACCACCCGAGCCCGTCGTCGTGACGGTGGAGCGGGTCGCGCCCCCGCCGCCCTCCGAGGGGAAGGTGATCATCAGCGGCTCCCACAACAGCGCGCGGCTGTACGGCGAGGCCGGGGTGTTCAGCTCCGGCGCCATGCCCCCCGGCACCTACCGTCTCCGGGTGAAGTTCGGCGACGACCCGCCCTTCGACGCGGGCGAGGTGAGGGTCAAGTCGGGAAAGACGACCAACATCCGGTGCGACGCCGAGATGGCGCTCTGCAAGGTCGAGGTGGCCCGGTGATCGCGCTCCTGGGGTGCCTGTGGATCAGCGACGCCGAGCAGGCCCAGCGGCTCGGGCTCGACGGGAAGGCGGGCGGGCGTCCCGACGCGGACACCGACAGCGACACCGACAGCGACACCGACACCGACAGCGACCGGGTCGGCGACATCGTGCTGAGTGCCCGTGCCCTCGAGTTCGACGACGTCACCGAGGGCGAGAGCGCCTCGCTCCCCCTGGAGGTCGGCAACGAGGGAGAGGCGGATCTCACTCTCGCCAACGCCACGCTCGACACGTCGAGCTTCTCCATCGAGAAGGTCTTCGACTTTCCGCAGGTGGTGGCGCCGGGCGAAGCGGTGACGATCCTCGCCCGGTTCAAGCCCACCGAGGCCACCGACTACACCGGGCACCTGACCCTGCTCAGCGACGACCCCGACGAGGCCGAGGAGGTAGTGTCCCTCTCGGGTACCGGCGTCGAGTCGTGCTCGATCTGCGCGCCCCGCATCAGCGTGAACACCGGCGGGGATCCCTACGCGATCAGCGACTTCTTCTCGGTGAGTGGCGTGCCCGACACCCGGACCGTCACCATCGGCAACGAGGGTGACATGCCGCTCTCGGTGGTCGAGGTGTACGTCAACAACGACGTGACGTCGACTTGCGGGGAGTTCTCGGTCCGTGGCTGGACGGCGACCACTGCGCTCGCGCCGGGCGAGTCGTTCTACGTCTCAGTCAGCTACCACAGCACCGAGGAGTGCATCGAGATCGCCAACAAGGCGTTGGACCAGAACGTCCTGCACATCCTCTCGGACGACCCCGCCGAACCCGACTACATCATCGAACTCTCCGCCATGGGGTTGTAGCCGGGCTACCGGGTGACCACCGCCCCGTAGACCCCGTTCACGGCCATCACGCTGGCCGTCGAACCGTTCCAGGGCACGGCGCCCTCGCCGACCACCACGCGGTACACGAAGATGTTCAACTGCCGACCGGTGGGCCAGGACGACCATGTCGAACTAGGCACGGTGAATGCGCCGTCGTCGACGAGGCGGCAGGCGACGGCCTGGTCGTAGCCGCTTCCCGTCGAGCTCACCACGCCCAGCTCCACGATGACGAAGTCCCCGGCCTCGCCCGTCCAGGCGAGGTTGAAGGACGATGCAACCTGGGCCACGGTCGAGCCCGTGATGGACGGCGCCGTGACACTGATCGACGGGGGCACCTGTCCCAGCGGCGCGATCGCGAACGAGTCGACCACCGCCACGCCCTCGCCCCGAAGATCGTAGTCCCAGAGCGGCGACCAGTTGTTCGCGTCCACGTCCTCACTGACCCAGCCGAGCTCGGCGCTGTCCCAGGGCAGCGCCGTCGCGACGCCGTTGGCGTCGAGGCTCGCGGTCCCGCCCCAGTCGTATGCGTACACCGTCAAGTCGGCGCCAACGTCGTCGGAGTCCGCGCAGGTATCGAGCGTGGGCGCCGTGAGCAGGTCCGCAGCCGTGAACTCGGTAGGCAACACGGGGAGGAACCAGGCCCAGCCGTAGTCGTCCGGAGGCTCGGTCCAGTAGTTCCCGACGATGTCCACCACGCCCACCCAACCCACGAGCCCCACCAGCCCCGTCCCGTCCGCGATGTACTCGAACGAGCCCGCCGAGACCGTCGCCCTGCCGCCCGACACGCGCACGTCGACCGCGCCGTCGTCCACCGCCGGGGGCGTTGTCACCCGCAAACCCGCCGACGTCGCGACCAGCACCTCCGCCTCCACGGCGCCAAAAAGCACGCGAGTGACGGTGTCCATGTCCGTACCGGAGATGGTCACCACTTGCCCGCCCGAGACGGTGCCGTAGCTGGGGCTCATGCCCTCGACGAGGGGTTTGACCCCGTGGTCACCGCCGGAGTCGGCATCCGCGTCGGTGTCACTGTCGGCGTCCGCGTCGCCGGCGACCGCGTCCCGCACCTGCCCGAGCCGCGCCGCCTGCATCTCGTCGCTGATGTAGAGGCAACCCGGGAAGAGGAGGACCATCGCCGGCAGTCTACCCCACCATGGGCCGCGCCCCGCTCTCCCCGCGCACGTCGACTCCGAACTGCGCGAGCACGCGGTCGCACTCGTCGATCACCTGCCGCACGTACACGCGCTTGTCGGCGTAGGTGGCCGGGTAGAAGCTGCGCTTGAATCCGTGGATGACGATGTCGCGCAACTCGCGGGGCGTGATGCGCGCGTGGCGGACCGCCAGGCCCAACTCCCGGGTGACGGTGGTGTGCGACACCAGCCGGTTGTCGGTGCAGATCGCCACCGACAGCCGGTGGTCCAGCATCTTGCGCAGCGCGTGGGCCTCCACGCTGCCGATCTCCGGGTTCGTCTGCAGGTTCGAGGTGATGCACACCTCGATCGTCACCCGCCGGTCGGCGATGTAGCCGGCGAGTCGCTCGGTGTAGCGCGCCCTGTCGGCGATCTTGGCATCGACCACCCGCTCCGGCGCGAAGAGCAGGTAGCCGTGACCGATGCGATCGGCATGTAGGGCCGTGATGGCCTGGAAGATCGACTCCGCGCCGTAGGCCTCGCCGGCGTGCACCGTCTTGTGCAGGAAGTTCGCGTGAGCAAACGCGTAGGCCTCCTGGTGGTCGATCGCCGGGTAGCCGTCTTCCTGGCCGGCGAGGTCGAAGCCCACCACCGGGATGCCCTCCTCGTCGCGTGCCCAGACCGCCTCCCGCGCGAGCTCCAGCGAGGCCAGTCCCGCCACCCGCCGGCGCGGCGCCTTCGACAGCGCCTGCAGCAGCAGGCGGTAATAGGCGGAGAAGTGCTCGTTGAAAGTACGCAGCGCGCAGACGATGATGCCGTAGCGGAAGGGGGGGACAGCGGGATCCCGCGCGGCATTGATCTCCGCCTCGGCCCGCGCCAGCCCGGCGTTCACCGCCCGCAGCACGGCGCGGCCGTCGAGTCCCTCGTGCTGGTGCAACTGGGGCGCGAATCGGACCTCCACGTAGCGCACGTTCTCCGCCCAGTTGTCGAGGGCGAACTCGTAGGCCACCCGTTGCAGGGCCTCGGCGTCTTGCATCACCGCGCAGGTCCACGCGAAACCCGCCAGGTAGTCTGGGAGATCGGCGTACTGCCGCTTGAATACCGTCTCGCAGAGTCCCTCGGGCGTGGTGGACGGTAGCTTCACGCCCCGCTCGCGGGCGAGCTCCACCAGCGACGCCAAGCGCAAGGAACCGTCGAGGTGGACGTGGAGGTCGGTCTTCGGGAGGGCCGCCAGCAGCGCGTCGAGCTGGGCCGGTTGGAAGGGTGGCGCCATTTTCGCCCCTAACCCCGCTCCCGACGGCGATCCCGCTGGATCGAAGGCCGACCCACCCACCCGCGTATAAATTGTCGCCATGAAGACCATCCAACTCCTCGTCGCCCTCGCGATCCTGCTCGCCCCCCTCACGGCCGACGCCCGCGGGCGCCGCCACCGGCCCGCCCGGGCGCCCCACTACGGCGTCCACGTCGTCGTGAGCCCCTGGAGCGCCGCCTACGTCCCCGCCGCCCGCGCCGGTTGGGTGTGGGTGCCCGGCTACTACGTCGGCGCCCGCTACTGGCCCGGCTACTGGCGACCCGCCGTGGCCCGCGTCGGCTGGGCGTGGGTGGCCGGCTACTGGGCAGGGAGCGTCTACGTCGACGGCTACTGGCGGGAGGAGGGGCGCCCAGGCCAGGTGTGGGTCGACGGCTCGTACACCGACGACGGGGAGTGGGTGCCCGGCTACTGGGCCCCGGCCGACTCCACCGACGCCGCACGCGAGCGCGGCGACTACGACGAGCCGGCGATCGTGGTCCCCGACGCTCCGCCCCCCGAGCCGCCGTCGGGCACCGTCCACCACGAGTACGAGTAGGTCGCCGCGGCTACCGTACCCCGCAGGCGGGGCCCACCCGTCACCCACCTGCGCTAGCCTGTGGGCGTGACGCGCCCCTTCGCGCTCCCGGGCAGCTACCTCGTGGTCGAGACGACCAACCAGTGCAGCCTCGCCTGCGTGCACTGCACCGTGTCCGAGGGCAGCGCCCACCCCCACCACGCGCGGACGGGCTTCATGCCGCCGGCGCTGTTCGACCGGGTGTTGGACGACCTGTCGCGGCACCGCGCGCACTTCGACACGCTCGTGCCCTTCTGGCTGGGCGAACCGTTGATCCACGGCGAGTTCGGCGCGATCTACCGGTCGGCGCTGCGCGCGGCGGGGGCGGGCACCTTCGACCGGGTGGAGGTCCACACCAACGCTACCCACCTCGGCCGCGACCGGGTGAGGATCGCCCTGAACGATGCCCCCGTTCGCCAGACCTGGCACCTGTCCCTCGACGCCACCACCCGCGACCGCTACCGCGCCATCAAGGGGCGTGACAGCTTCGAGGAGGTGGAGGCCAACGTGTTGGCCTTCCTCGACGAGAAGGCGCGGACCGGCGCCCGGTGGCCCCGCCCCGTGTTCCAGATGATCGTCTCGGAGAACAACGAGGCGGAAACTGGGGAGTTCCACCGCCGGTGGACGGCCGCCTGCGAGCGTCGGCGCATCCCAGTGCGGAGCGCCGCCCAGGTGGTGCCCCCCGGCGACGACGCGGTGGTGTTCTTCCGTCAACTCGACGCGCCCACGCCGGCGTTGCAGGCTTCCGCGAACGCCGCCTTCCGGCAGGCCATGGGACGCCTCGGGCTGCCGCTGCCGCGGGCGGATCGCACCGCGCCGGAAGTGAGCCGCGGACCCGGGGTGTGCGGCTGCTTCTGGAAGTCGCCGGTGGTGGCCTGGGACGGGACTGTCACCACCTGCACCCGCGACAACCGCCTGCAGAACGCGCTGGGAAACGTCAACGACCGTGGGTTCTGCGACATCTGGTTCGGGTCGGGCATGGCACACCACCGCCGCTCGGTCGCGACTGGAAACTACGCCGACCTCCTCGCCTGCCAGGGCTGCTACATCCCGCAGTCGGCCAACTACGCCGACATCAGCCGCGCGGAGATCGCGACCACCCTCGCGCCCCCGGCGCCCGCGTGACCGGCGACGCGTGGGCCCAGGGCCTCAGCCGCGTGCTCACGGCGGAGGTGACCGGGCGCGTGCTACGGCGGGTCGAGCGGGGTGCGGACCGGGTCGCGCCGAGGTTGCCAACCGACGTGTTGTCGCGACTTCGGCTGCGACCGTCCCCCGCGGCGCCGGTGCAGGTTCACCTCTCGGTGACCGACCGCTGCTTCCTGCCCTGCACCCACTGCGACATCTACAAGAACGAGACGGTGGACCTGCCGGAGTCCACGTGGAACGCCGTCATCGACGAGCTGGCAGGGTGGACGGGTCCGGCAGCGATGAACTTCGTAGGCGGCGAACCGCTCTTGCGAAGGGACCTCGAGCGGCTGATGGCAAGGGCCGTGAAGCTGGGCTTCACCGTCACCTTCAACACCAACGGTTGGCTGCTCACCGACGCCCGCGCCGAGGCCCTGCGCGACGCCGGGGTGAGCGTGGCCTACCTGTCGCTGGACGGCTTCTCCGAGGCCACCGTGGACCACAGTCGCGGGCGCGCGGGGAGCCACCGCAAGGTCATGGAGGCCTGTGACCGACTGGATCGCGCGGGGTCGCCCCGGGTGATCATCGCGACCATCCTCCACGGGCACAACGCCCACGAGATCCCCGACTTGCTGAACTGGGTGAAGGCGAGGGGCTACGAGCTGGTGGTGCAGCCCCTCTACCAGAACTTCGGCAACAACGCCCACGATCCCGGCTGGTGGACGCGATCGCCGCTGTGGCCGCACGACCCCGCCGAGTTGGCGACCGTCCACGCCGCGCTCGACCTGCTGGTCGACGAGCGGCGGGCCTGGGGCAAGGTGTGCAACTCCGTCGAACAACTGCTTGCCTTCAAGGCTCACTTCATCAATCCGCAGGTCGACAACGGCCAGGTGTGCAAGGCGGGGCACTCCGACATCGCCTTCGACCCCCACGGCAACGTCCGGCTCTGCTACTTCCTCGAGCCAGTGGCCCAGGTGGGCGACGGTCGCCCGCTGCGCGAGGTGTGGAACGCGGTGACGACGATGCGACGCCGGCACGAGGTGAGCAACTGTACGCGGGCGTGCAACCTGCTGAACTGCAACTTCGAGCGCACCGACTAGGGCCAACGCCCCTCGCCGCGCTACCTTCCCCCGGCGATGCTGCTGGTCGACCGCCTGTACCGCACCCACGTCCGCGACCCCGCACTCCCCCGGGGCCTGCGCGACACCGCGAAGTTCGTCGCCGTCGTCATCCGCAAGCTGGTCAAGGACGCCATCCCGGTACGCGCCGGCACGCTGTCCTACTGGACGCTCGTGGCGCTGGTCCCGGTGCTGATCCTCGTCGTCCTGGTCCTCGACGGCCTCGGCATCCTCGGCTCGGTGCCGATCAGCCCGTTCATCGGGCCGGAGTTGGCGGCCCGGCTGCCCGACTGGCAGGGCGCGGGGCTGCCCGACGACCTCGATGCCAAGAGCATCGGCGCCGTGGGCCTCTTCGTGGCCTTCGCCGCCAGCGCCCGGATCTTCCTCGCCGCCGAGGAGGCCTACAACCGGATCTGGAGCGCGCGGGTGAAGCGCCCGCTCACCACGCGCTTGGCGCTGTACTACGCCACGATCACGCTCGCCCCGGTCATCGTGGCCACCGGCTCGTCGATCACCGAGCGTGCCGAGGAGGTCACGAGCTTCCAGTTGTTGCACGACCTCACGCCGGTGGTCGTCACCACCACGGCGTTCGTGTTCGGGATCCGGGCGCTGCCCGACACCACCGTCCGCTGGCGGTCCGCGCTGGTCGGGGGGCTGACCTCCGCCGTGCTCTTCGAGTCGTTGAAGGTGGGCTTCGGCGCCTACATCGGGCTGTTCCAGTCGACCCAGTCCGCAGCGCTGATCTACGGTTCCTTGGCCTTCGTGCCCCTGTTCTTGCTCTACGTGTACGCGGTGTGGACGATCATCCTGCTCGGCGTGGTGATCTCGGTCGTCGTGGAGCGCTGGACGGAGATGGCGCGGGCGGAGTATCGGCTCATCGAGGGCACGGAGCGCCGCTCGCCCGACGCCTTCTTCGGCTTGCAGTGCATGCTCGTGCTGGCCCGGCGCTTCGGCCAGGGGCTCGGCCCCAGCCGCGAGCAAGACGTCAACGCGGTGATGGGTAGCGACCCCGATCACGTGTACTCCGCCCTCGAGACGCTGGAAGAGGCCGGGGTGATCACCGAGGGCGAGCGCGGCTACGTCCCGGCGCTGCCCCTCGACACGCTCACCGCCGGGCAGGTGCTGCTCCGCTACCGGGAACGGACGCGGCCGGCGGCGGACCGGGGCGCGCCCGGCGACGACCTCACCGAGCGCTTCGCCAGCTACCCCGACTTCGCGCGTTCCATCGCCGACTTGGCCCGCCCGTGACCCGGTGGATCCTCGTCGTCGCGGTGGTGGCAGCCCTCGGACTGGTGGCCTACGTCAAGCTCCTGGCGCCCCGGTCGGCCGAGCGGCAGGTCGCAGCCGGCCCCCCGGCCACCGACCAGTCGGAGGCCGAGGTGGCGAAGGTGCAGTTCAGCACCGGCACGCCCTACGGGCAGGTGGAAGCCGAGTACGACCCCGGTGCCGAGCCTGGGGCGCCCAACGTCACCGCCCGCTGCCGTTGTTTCCTCGAACACCCGGCGATCGGGGGCGCGTTCGGGCCGGTCGACGTGACGGCCACCGGCCGGTACGAGGGCACCTCGTTCAAGGGGACGGTGGAAGCCCGAGGCGTGGTGGTCGCGGTCACGGCGGCGCTGTCGCCCACCGAACTCGCGGCGGGTAACTACCGGCTCGAGCCTACGGATATCGCCAAGGTCTACGACGTGTTCGCCCCGCTGGTCCCCGAGGCTCGCCGGGCGGAGATCCGGGGCACCATCGAGGGCAACGGCGAGTTCCGCCTGCTGCCGCTGCGGTTCACCTTCCGGCCGACCGTCACCGCCTTCGCGGTGGATGGCCTCGTGGGGCCCGAGTACCGGATGGGCCGGTTCACCTTCATGGGTCGGAACGCCACCGGCGACATGGTGCCCGTCCAGGGGGGCGAGGGCAGCGAAGGCTGGATCGCCCTCGCCGACGTGGGACGGATGCTGCCCGCTGCGGTGATCTCGGCCGAAGACGCCGCCTTCCAGCGGCATCCCGGCTACGACGTCGACGGCATGGTGGAGGCCGCCCACGACAACGACGTGGAGGGCGGCGTGGTGCGCGGGGGCAGCACCCTCTCCCAACAACTGGCCAAGAACCTGTTCCTCACGCCGGAGCGAACCTACGCCCGCAAGCTGCGGGAGTTGTTGTACGCCGTGGAGATGGAGCGCGAACTGGGCAAGGATCGGATCCTGGAGCTCTACCTCAACGTCGTGGAGTGGGGCCCCGCCGTCCGGGGCGCGAAGCCCGCCACCGAGGCCTACTTCTTGAAACAACCGCTGGGACTGCTCCCGGAGGAAGCGGCGTTTCTCGCCAGCATCTTGCGGAACCCGCGGGGGGGCTGGGCCAAGGAATACGTGGGTGGGCGCGTGCAAACCCGGCGGCTGAGCTGGATCCTCGACAACATGGTGATCCTGTCGCCCGAGGAGCGGGCTGCGGCGCTCGCCCGCGACGTGCACTTCGTCCCGCCCAAGAACTAGCGGCGTGCCAGGCCCATGAACGTGCTGTTGTCGGCGGCGCCGGGGATCCCCGCCCTGGGCCCATCGGGCGCCTCGGCCCACCTGCGCGGGGTGGCCACCGCGCTCGGGGCGACGGTGGTGACGCCGCGACTCGCGGACTACCGGGGCGCGCGGGGCCACCTCGGCGTCCCGGTCCTGCCCACCGGCGTGGTGGGCTGGCCCAGTTGGCTGGAGAAGTGGCGAGACATGGCTGATATCTCCACTGCGCGGCGCTGCGCGGCTGCGGCGACGAGGCTCGGGCCGGCGCTCGTGTGGGAGCGGCACGCGCTGTTCTCCGACGCCGGCTGGAAGGTGCGGAGGGCCACCGGCGCGCGGTGGATCCTCGAGGTGAACGCGCCCCTGGTCGAAGAACGCGCCCGTTTCGAGGCCTTGCGGGACCGACCCCTGGCGGAGCGCTGGGAGCGCGAGGTGCTGGAGGCCGCGGCCGCCGAAGGCGAGGTGATCGCCGTGAGCCAGTGGCTGGTGGCATGGCTCCGGTCGCGGGGGGTCGAGGCGCGCCACGTCCCGAACGGTGTGTCGCGACAGCATGGTGATCGAGACGGCACGCGGCGGGCCCTGGGCCTCGACAACGCCTTCGTGGTGGGCTTCCTCGGCTCGATGAAGCCCTGGCACGGCGTGGAGCAGGTGGCGGCCGTGGTGGAGGCCATCGAGGGCGCGGTGGGCCTGGTAGTGGGCGAGGGCCCGGTGAAGGTGGACCACCCGCGGGTGAGGTGTGTCGGGCACGTGAGCGAGGCTCGCACCGCCGACCTCGTCGCGGCCATGGACGTGGGCCTGGCGCCCTACGGCGCCGACGCGCCGCCCTGGTTCTGCCCGCTGAAGATCCTCGCCTACCGGGCCCAGGGCACGCCGGTGGTGGCGACCAAAACCGGGGACTGCGCGCTTTTGACCGGAGAAGGTGGCACGATCGTCGACCGTGTCGATGGCCTGGTCGACGCGGCCCATGCCTGGCGCGGGCGACGCGCAGCGCCCTGGGTGCGCGGCTGGGACGACGTGGTGCGCGAGGTGCTGGACTACCCGTTCACCACGTGAATCGCCTGGCCGATCGCCGCCTTCGCCGCCTCCATCACCCCCTCGCCGAGGGTCGGGTGCGGGTGGATGGAGAGCCCGATGTCGAGCGCCTCGCAGTCCATCTCCACCGCGAGGACCGCTTCAGAGATCAGGTCGCTGGCGTGCGGGCCGCAGATGGTGACGCCGAGGACGCGGTCGTTCTGCTGGTCGACGATCACCTTGATGAAGCCGTCGGTGTCGTTGGTGGTGAGCGCGCGGCCGATGGCGGCGAAGGGGACTTTGCCCACCTTCACCGCGTAGCCCTGGGCCCGCGCCTCGTGCTCCATCAGGCCCGCCGTGGCGATCTCCGGGTCGGTGAACACCACCGCCGGCACCGTCTTGGCCACGTTGTGGGCGTTGTGCCCCCCGATCACCTCGGCCGCCACCTCGCCGTCGTGGCTGGCCTTGTGCGCGAGCATCAGCCCGGTGGTGCAGTCGCCGATGGCAAACACGCCGGGGACGCTGGTCTTTAGCTGGCTGTCGGTCTTGATGAACCGCCCCTCCATCGCCACGCCGGTGGCCTCGAGGTTGCAGGTGTCGGTGTTGGGACGCCGTCCCACGGTGACGAGGACGTAGTCGACGTCGACCGACTGCTCCCCCGCCGCCGTGCGGTAGCGCAGGGTGGCGCCCCCGTCGCCCTCCTCCCAGCCCAGGGCCTGCGACTTGGTGAACACCTTGATCTTGTCTTTCTTGCAGCGGCGCTCGATCAGCTTCACCACGTCGGGGTCGAAACCCGGCAGGACGGTGTCGGCCGCCTCCACCACGGTCACCTCCGTTCCCAGTTTGGCAAACATCATCCCCATCTCGAGGCCGATGTAGCCGCCGCCGATCACCGCCAGCCGCCGGGGGATCTCGTCGAGGGCCAGGGCCTTGGTACTGTCGAGCACCCGGCGATCCCGGTAGGAGAAGCCCGGAATCTCGATCGGGCGGGACCCCACCGCGACCACGACGTTGTCGCCCTCGACCGTCACCACGCCGTCGGCCGTCGTGACTTCGAGTGTGCGTGGGCCCACGAAGCGCGCGTTGCCCACCATCATGTCGACCTTGTTGGCCTTCAACAAGGTGCGCACGCCGCCGGTGAGCTTGTTGACCACCGACTGCTTCCAGGCCTGGAGCTTGTCCATGTGCACGACCGGCTTGCCCGGCACCTCGATGCCCATGGCGCCGGCGTGGGCGATCTCCTCCACGCGCTTACCGGCGGTGATCAGCGCCTTGCTGGGGATGCAGCCCACGTTCAGGCAGACGCCGCCCCAGTACTCGCGCTCGATCACCAGCGTCTTGACGCCAAGCTGCCCGAGGCGGATGCCGCAGGGGTAGCCGCCGGGACCGGCGCCGAGGACGATGGCTGCGTACTTCTGGGTAGACAAGGGCGCTCCGGGTGAGGGCGCGGGCCTAACCTGCCGCTCCCCGCGATCCGATCCCCGCCCTAGATGCGACTCGTTGTCACGTTCACCCTGCTCGGCTCGGCCCTCGCCTACGCGCTGGACCGGGCGGCGAGCCAGTCGCTGGCGGTGGAGCAGCGCATGATGTCGATGCTCACGGCCGAGCAGATGGGGTTGGAGCAGCAGTCACCGCGCCTGGGCCGGGCCCGGGTGAACGTGCTGCAAGGCGAGGCCAGTTACCCCAGCGGCGCCCGCCAGCAGGACCTGTGGAAGGAGCGCACCGCACGGGCGATGCGCGGGGAGCCGATTTTCCCCGGTCAGCCCTGAACGACGTCGAGGGCGAGCTTGGCCACCAGCACCCCCGACACCGCCAGGAACACCAGCCGCACCCATGACGAGCCCCGCGCCAGCGCGATCTTGGCGCCGAGGAGGTTCCCCGCCACGCTGCACACCGCCATCGGGGCCGACCACTCCCAGCGGATGTTGCCCCCCCAGGCAAACACGGCGATTGCCGCCAGGTTGGTGGCGGCGTTCACCGCCTTGGCGCCCGCCGACGCGCCGAGGAAGTCGAGGCCCAGGGTGAAGATGAAGCCGACGATGAGGAAGGTCCCCGTCCCCGGGCCGATCATCCCGTCGTAGAAACCGATGGCCGCGCCGACCAGCATCCCCGCCATGGGACGCTCCACCCCCTTCGCGAGCTTGCCGAAGTCGGGACGCAAGAGTGTGAAGCCCGCCACGACCAGGAGCGCCACCAGCACCGCCGGCTTGAGCACGCCCGTGTCGAGGTGCCGGGCCACGGCGGCCCCCCCGGCGCTGCCCAGCCCGGCGCTGCCCGCCGCCAACCCCACGGATCGCCAGGGCAGCGGCACGGTGCGCGCGTAGCGCAAGGCGGCGGCGGCCGTGCCCCAGAACGCGGCGCCCTTGTTGGTGCCGAGCACCGTGGCCGCCGGCGTGTCGGGCATCAACGCGAACAGCGCGGGCACCTGGATGAGTCCCCCACCCCCGGCCATCGCGTCGACCAGACCGGCAACGAAGGCGGCGACACAGGCCAGGGCGAGGGACACGCCGCCTCCTAGCGCGACACCGTGCCCGGTCGGCTACCTTGCCCCGATGCTCCTGCTGCTCGCCTGCGCGCCGGCCGACCCCCCCGACACGGGAACCGCTGACGACCAGGCCACCGGCACGGCCCACACCGGCGACACCGGCGAACCCGCCGAGTTCGACGACGCCGACGTGCAGCGCGCCGTCGAGAAGGACTTGGACGCGAGCTACGCCAGTGCGGCCCAGGTGGCGATCTGGCGCGACGGCCAGGTCGTGTACTCCCGCGCGTTCGGCTACCGCGACCCGGACTCGCACGAGCCCGTGTCGATTTCCACCCTCTTCCAGGTCGGATCCGACACCAAGAAGATGACGGCGGTCGCCTTGTTGCAGCGGGTGCAAGCCGGGGCGTTGTCGCTCGACGACAGCGTCGCGAGCGCGGGCATCGACATCGCCAACGCCCCCGGTTGGTCGGACGCCTGCACCCTGCGGCAGTTGCTCAGCCACCAGGGCGGGCTCTACGACTACACCCCCTGGGACGACCACCCCGACGACAGCTACCTCGGCTCGCACGCCGCCGGCGAGTTCTCCGAGCGCGAGTGGGCGCAGTCGCCGCCGGGCGCCACCTGGAACTACAGCAACCCGAACTTCTCTCTCGCGGGCCTCGCCACCGAACTCGCGGCCGGCCGACCCTGGGCCGACATCGTCGAGCAGGACCAGTTCGTCCCCCTGGGGCTGTCCCGTACCTTCGCCCGCAAGGAAAGTGTCCTGGCCGACGGCGACTACGCCACCGGCTACGGGCTGTTGCTGGGGGAGTACGACGGCTTCGAGGCCTGGGCCGACATCCCGTACACGCTCGGTCGCGTGTCGGTCGACAACACGGTCGACAACGCCTTCACCCGCCCCGCCGGCATGGTGTGGTCGACGGCCGAGCAAATGGCCACATACGGCGGTTTCCTTGTCGACGGCAACGACAGCGTGCTCGACGCCGCCCTGCTGGCCGAGCTGTCGACCCCCCAAGTGAGGCTCTACCCGCAGATCCCGGAGCAGCAGTACGGCCTGGGCCTGATGGTGCTCGACGGCTTCCAACTGGGCCGCAAGTTCTACGACACGCCGCTGTGGGTCCACGGCGGCAACACGATGTCATTCACCTCCGCGTTCTACGTGCTCCCAGAGCAGCGCGTCGCGATCGCGATCCTCTCGAACGGCTACGGCGACGACTTCGGCAGCACGGTCAAGGCGGCCATCGAGTCGCTGGGCGTGCTCCCCGAGGCCAGCGACTTCCCTGACTGGCCCACCACGCCCACCGACCACGCCCTGCTGGCGGGCAGCTACGTCGACCCGGCCATCGGGGAGATCGTGGTGACCGACCTCGGCAGTTCGCTGGGCGTGTCGATCCCCGGCCTGGTGGAGCGAGGCTACGACGTGGGGAGCACTCTCAGCTACGGCGGCGTGACCGACCTCTACTACGTCGAGATCGACGGCTACCCCTGGGAGTTCAGCTTCGTGGCCGACAGCGAGGGGGTGTACCGCTACGTCCGCGACCGCCGTTTCGTGGGGACACGCCAAGACGGGGTGTCGGGTCCGCCCGCCGCCTCGGGACAGGCTCACCGGCGCGGGCGCCTGTCGCCGGCTGCGCTGGACAGCGTGTACGCGCGGCCGCCCTGGCCCGTCGTCGGCTGGGATCGCTAGCCCTACATCATCGTGCGGGGATCCACGTCGACCACTCGGCGAACGCCGGCGGGCACGGACCAGGACCGGTGGTGTTCGGCGAGGAAATGGCGGAACGCCTTCCGATCCCGCCCGCGCATCACCACCTGCAAGCGGTAACGCCCTACCAACCTCGGCATCGGGGCCGCGGCGGGGCCCAGCACGTCGACCCCGGTGAACCCCCGCGCCTGCCCCCGCGCCTGCCGCGCCAGCGCCAGGGCCGACTCCCGCGCCAGGGCCCGGTCCGCCGCCTCCACGCGCACCAGGACCAGCGAGGAGTAGGGCGGGTAGCAGAGCATCCGACGCAACTCCAACTCGGCCTCGGCGAAGGCCTGCACGTTGCCGATGCAGGAGAAGACGGGGTGCTCCGGGTGCTGCGTCTGCACGAACACCCGTCCCGCCACCGCGCCGCGGCCCGCCCGCCCGCAGAGTTGGGTGACGAGGCTCCACGTGCGCTCTGCGCTGCGGAAGTCGGGCATGCCCAGGATGTGATCCGCGCCGAGCACCGCCGCCACGGTGACGTCGGGGAAGTCGTGCCCCTTCGCCACCACCTGCGTGCCCACCAGGAGTCGCGTGCGGCCCGCACCGAAGTCGTCCAGGATGCGGGCATGGGCGCCCTTGCCGCGGGTGGTGTCGGCGTCCATCCGGCCCACGGGCACGCCCGGGAACAGCTCCTCGATCATGGACTCGATGCGCTCGGTGCCGCGGCCCAGCAGCTCGAGCGGCACGTCGCACTGGGGACAGCTACCGGGGAACGACCTGTGGAAACCGCAGTAGTGACAGTCGAGCCGGTTGATCTTCTGGTGAAACACCAGCGCCACGCCGCAGGAGGGGCACTCGTAGGTGCCGCCGCAGCCCGGGCACTCCACGAAGGTGGCGAAGCCCCGCCGGTTGTGCAGCAGGATGGCCTTCTCACCTCCACCGAGAGCCGCCGACAGGGCCTCGTGGACCACCGGCGCCAGCAACGGCGGTTTTCCTTGATTCTCCCTGTGTACTGGCCGGGTGTCGATCACCTCCAGCGTGGGCACCGGCCGCGGCGTGGCCCGCTCCAGCATCTGGACGAGTTGGTACCGGCCGCGGGTGGCGTTGTGGAAAGACTCCAGGGAGGGCGTGGCCGAGCCCAACACGCAGGGGCAGGCCGCCCGCGAGGCCAGGAGCACGGCGAGATCCCGGGCGTTGTAGCGCACGCCTTCGTCTTGTTTGTAGGAGTCGTCGTGTTCCTCGTCGACCACGACCAGGCCGAGGTTCTCGAAGGGCGCGAACAGCGCCGACCGGGCGCCCACCACCACCCGGGCGCGACCCTCCCGCACGGCCCGGAATGCGCGCAGCTTCTCCGCCGCCGCCACCCGGGAGTGCACCGCCGCCACCTGCCCGGGAAAGCGCCCCTCGAAGCGGCCGCACAACAACGGCGTGAGGGCGATCTCGGGCACCAGCACCAAGACCTGCCGCCCGGCGGCCACCGCCCGAGCGGCGAGCGCTAGGTACACCTCGGTTTTCCCCGAGCCGGTGACCCCGTGCACGAGCACCACGCCGCGCTCGCCCACGGCGGCGATGGCGGCCTGCTGCGCCACGTTGAGCGCCGGGGGACGGGTGGCCACCGCGACCACGTCGCGGCCCCACGCGCGGGGCCGGGCGCTGCGCACCGCCGCGCCATGCTTCAGCAACGTGCCCACGATCGAGGCGGGTAGCTCCGCGGCCGGGGCCGGGAGGCGCGCGTGCACCGCCCTCGCCGCCGCGTAGCGGGCCCCCGCGGGCGGCGCCCCGGCGGGGAGTACCCACGGGACCTGGTCCTTCACGCCCTCGACCACCTCGTCGACCCCCTCCACCAGACCGGCCTGCAGCAGTGCGCCCAGCGCCACCAGCGACTCGGGCACCTCCTCGTGCAGTCGCCGCTCGAGCGCCGTGCGGCTCAGGCCGGGGCGGGACACCACCTCCCGGAGCACCGCGCCGCGCGCCCCCGCCGGCGGGTCGGTGGCCAGTCGTTCGATGCCCTCCTCGGTGGGACGGTACACACGCCGCGTGCTGGCGCCGGCGTCGGAGGGGAGCGCGGTGGCGATGACCTCGCCCAGGGGACACAGGTAGTAGTCGGCCACCCAGCGAAAGAACGCCAACTGCCCGCTATCGAACGCCGGTTGCGTAGACAGCAGCTCCTTGATCGGCTTGATCTCCACGCCGTCGGCCGCCTCGCCCGGCCCGACCACCCAACCGACCAGCTCCCGCCGACCGTAGGGCACGACAACCACCGCGCCAACCGGCAGTTCACGCGACGTGTTCCACGTGAAACGCGCGTGCACGGGCAGGGGAACGGCGACCTCCACGAGGCCCGAGACAGTTTCCACCCCCCACCGCTATCCACCGCACGGGCCAAAAAATGGTCGTCGATCGGGTACGGGCTGCCGACAGGATAGGAGCGCGCGTGTTCGGCGTACCCCTCGGCCCCTTCCACCTCACGGGCCGCATCGACCAGGGCGGCATGGGCCAAGTCTGGCACGCGATCCACGGGCGGAGTGGCGTGCCGGTGGCCGTGAAGCTTCTCCGCGACGACCGGGTCCACCTGGCGGGGGCCTTCCTCGACGAGGTGCGGGCCGTTGCCCAACTCGACAACCCCCACGTGATCGCGGTGCTCGACTACGGCCAGGTGAGCGACGACGCCGCCCGGCGCTCCGACGGCCGCCTGCAAGCCGGCGCCCCCTGGATGGCCATCGAGTTCTGCTCCGGCGGCTCCCTCGGCGCCGCCCCGCCGACGACCTGGGCAGGACTCCGCGACGCCCTCCTGGGGCTCCTCGACGCGCTCTCCTGCGCCCACGCCCGGGGCCTCCTGCACCGCGATGTCACCCCCGAGAACGTGCTGGTCGCCACGGCCCACGACGTGCGCCCCGGCATCAAGCTCACCGACTTCGGGCTCGCGCCCCTGCTCAGCCGCGACGCCCCCGGCGGCTCGGTGATCGGGACACCGGCGTACATGGCACCCGAGCAACTCGGGGAACGCCCGGCGCCGCAGGGACCGGCCACCGACCTCTACCAACTCGGCTGCGTGGCCTGGGCGCTGGCCACCGGGCAGCCCCCCTTCGGCAGCCAGCGCCCCGCCGAAGTGCTGGCGCTCGCGCACCGGGAGCTCGACCCCCCTCCGTTCTGGCCTCAGCTCCCGCAGCCGCCCGGCTTCGAGGCCTGGGTCCGGCGGTTGCTGGCCAAGGCGCCCCGGGAGCGCTTTCGCCACGCCGCCGAGGCGGCGCACGTGCTCGCCAGCCTCGACGGCACGACGAGCCCGACGCGGGGCTTCCCCAGCGGGTGGCGCACCCGGTCGCCCGTGGGCCTCCCCGAAGGCCTGGTCGACGCCGGCCTCGGGCTCTGGGCCATCCGCCCGGTGCCGTTCGTGGGCCGCGAGCCGGCCCGCGACCGGCTGTGGTCCGCCCTCGCCGAGTGCGCGTCGGCATGGCAGCCACGGGTGGTGGTGGTGGATGGACCCAGCGGCACGGGCCGCACTCGGCTCCTCGGGTGGCTCGTGGAGCGCGCCCGCGAGTTGGGCGCCGCCGACGCGTTTCTCGTCGGCGCCCCCTCCGCGCTCAGCGGCGTGGCCCGGTGCTTGCTCCATGCCGCGGTGTCCGAGGGGGCGGTCGCGGAGCTGCCCCAGGGGGCCGACACCACCGACGGTGAACTGTCGGCGCCGACCATCGAGGCCGCGGCGCGAGAACTGGGCGCAAACGACGCCGACGCCGCCGCGCTCGCGGGACTCTTGCGGCCCATGGACAGCGGCTCCGGCGTGGCCCCGGCGCTGCGCGTGCCGCTCCTGGCACGGCTGGTGGGCTTCGCCGCCGTGCGGCCCATGGTGCTGGCGCTGGACGACGCCCACCTCGACACCGACGCCATCGCCCTGGCGCGCGCCATCGCGACGCTGCGGGCACCGGTGCTGGTCGTGGTCGCCGTGCAGTCCGAAGGCATCCCCACCCACGCCAGCCGCGGCCTCGACGAACTCGCCAGCAGCACCACGTCGTCGCGTGTCCGGGTGGATCCGCTCGGCGGTCCCGAGGAAGACGACCTGCTCCGCCGCGCGCTGGCGCTCGCGCCACCCCTGGCCGCGGAGGTGCGCCTGCGCGCCGCCGGCAACCCCGCCTACGCCATCGCCCTGGTGGGCGACCTCGCCGCCCGCGGGCAACTGCTGCCATCCGACAACGGGTTCACCCTCGTTGCGGGCGGGGAGATCGGCAGCGGGCTGGCCGGGAGCACCTGGGCCGACCGGCTGGACCGCGCGCTGGGCGCACGGCCGGAGAAGGCGACGGCCGCCAGGGTCGGCATCGAGGTGGCGGCGACCCTGGGCAACCGCGTCGACGAGCGGGAGTGGGCGGCGGCTTGCGCGCTGCTGAAGATCCCCGTCCCGTCGGTGGCGCTGGAGCGCCTCGCGCGGGAGCGCCTCGTCGTCGACGACGATCGACCGGGCGGACTCGGCTGGCGGTTCGCCCACGCCGCCATCCGCGAGGCGTTGATCGCCGCGGCCCTCGGCCAGGGGCGAACCCGCATGCTCAACCGCGCCTGCGCGCGTGCGCTCGCGGCGGGCGGAAAGGGGCAGCGGGGTCTCAACGAGCGCATCGGGCGGCACCTGCACGCCGCAGGCGACCACGCCCAGGCCCTCACCTGGCTCCTCGTGGCGGCGCGCCGGCGCCTGCTGCGCGACGAGGTCCGCGAAGCTGCGGCGGTCATCGACGTGGCCCGGGAAGCCCGGCGGGCCGGGAGCCTCGACGCCGACCCCCGCGGCTCCACCGTGGACGTGCTCGGCGCCATCGTGCAGTTGCGCGGGGGCGGCCACGGCGGGCTGCGCGCACTGGACCAAGCCGTCGCCTCGGCACGCGCGGCGGGGCACGACGCCGCGGTGACCGAGGGCCTGGTGGCGAGGGCCGATGCCTGGCGCCGCGTGGGGAATGTCGACGCCGCCATGGCCGCCCTCGCCGAGGCGCGAACGCTGGCGGGCGCAACCGGCGACCGCGGGATGGAGGCGCGGGCGCTCGCGGGCCTGGCACAAGTGGCCGCGGCCCTAGGCGACAGCCGCGAGGCCATCACCCTGGTGGATCGCGCGAGGGAGGCAGCAGAACTATCCGGTGAGAAGCTGGTTGTTTCTGAGGTCGCTTCGCTCGCGATTCGCCTGGCGACCCCGCCCACCGGCCCGCTCGCGACGCCTCCTGACGAAGTGTGACGCGCCACAATCGTCACGCCGCTTGACAAAGCCCCCCGGAGCGGGCACATTCCCACTACGACCAGCGGGGACGGTTTATCCGGCCGCTGGGCGAGCCACAGCGCGGCGGGCTCCCAGCCCGTACGCACGCGGCCGCGGCTTGTCCTGGTGCCCTTGCGGTCACCCGGAGTACACGCGGCCAGGGGGGCAACACCGCCCCAACTCCGAGCCCCGCACCCCGTCCCCCGGAGGACGCCCTGCGATGACCGATGCACGTCAGGCCTGACAACCCCCTGATCGTCCAAGGGGACGGCAAAGTCCTCTTAGAGACAAAACACCCCAAGTACGAGGAAGTCCGCGACTTCCTCTCCCGTTTTGCGGAATTGGAAACCTCTCCGGAGCACCTCCACACCTACCGCATCCAACCGCTCACCCTCTGGAACGCGGCGTCCAGCGGCATGACCCGCGACGAGGTGGTCACCGGGCTGCAGCGCTGGTCGAAGTTCGACGTCCCTCCCGACGTGCTCACCCAGGTCGGCGAGACCATCGAGCGCTACGGCCTCGTCAAACTCGTCTCCCACCCCGAGGATCCAAAACTCCTCCGGCTAGAATTCGCCACCCTCTACATCGCCAAGCGGGTGGGCGAGGTCAAAGCCATCCGCGAGCTGCTGGTGGAGGATGGCCGTCGCTACCTGGCGATCAACGCCGGTCACCGGGGCATCTTCAAACAGCGGATGCTCACCGCGGGCTGGCCCGTCGAAGACCTGGCCGGGTTCATCGAGGGCGACCCGCTGCCGATGGCACTGCGGGCCACGATGAAGTCGAACGGGCAGCCTTTCGTCGTCCGCGACTACCAACTCACCTCGGCGGCCCGCTGGTACCAGGACGGGCGGCCCTCGGGCGGCAACGGTGTGATCGTGCTGCCCTGCGGCGCGGGCAAGACCATCGTCGCGATGGCGGCCATGGCCCAGGTCCAGCAGAAGGTGCTCATCCTCGCCACCAACGGCGCGGCGGTGAACCAGTGGGTGCGAGAGATCCTCGACAAGACCACGCTCACCGGGGCGCAGGTGGGCGCCTACACCGGCGACGAGAAGAACATCCGCGACGTCACGGTCGCCACCTACCAGATTCTCACCCACCGCCCCAGCAAGGACGTCGACTTCACCCACCTCCACCTCTTCGCCGACCAGAACTGGGGCCTCATCGTCTACGACGAGGTGCACCTGCTCCCGGCGCCGGTGTTCGGGGCCACGGCCGACTTGCAGGGGCGACGCCGACTGGGCCTCACCGCCACGCTGGTGCGCGAAGACGGCCGTGAAGGCGACGTGTTCAGCCTCGTCGGACCCAAGCGCTTCGACATGGCCTGGCAAACGCTGGAGGAGCGCGGTTTCATCGCCGAGGCCAAGTGCTACGAGGTGCGCGTGGGCTGGCAGAACGGCGGCGGCGCCGTCTACGAGCGCGCAGACGACGGGCGGAAATTCAGGCTCGCGGCCGAGAACCCGGCGAAGCTGAAGGTGCTGGATCAACTCGTCAAGAAGCACCAAGACGACAACGTGCTGATCATCGGCACCTACGTGGAACAGCTCCACGAGATCGCCCGCCGGTACAACGCGCCGCTGATCACCGGCGACACGCCCGGGCCACAGCGCGACGTCATCTTCGACAAGTTCCGAAAGGGCGCTGTCAAGCTGATCGTCGTCAGCAAGGTGGCCAACTTCTCGATCGACCTGCCCGACGCCAACGTGGCGATCCAGGTGTCGAGCAGCTTCGGGTCGCGGCAAGAAGAGGCGCAGCGCCTCGGCCGCATCCTCCGGCCCAAGGCCGACGGGGCCCACTTCTACACGGTGGTAACCCGTGAGACGAAGGAACAAGAGTTCGCCATGAAGCGGCAATTGTTTCTAACCGAGCAAGGTTACCGTTACTACATTCAAGAAACGCCCGCCTAGGGCGGCGCCAGCGAAGGAACGCCAGATGAGCACCGACACGATTGAGGGCGGCGAGGGCCAGGGCGAAGCAGGCGGGCGCAGGCGCAGGCGGCGCAGGCGGCGCCGCGGCGCGGGCGACGGCCCCGGGCCC
>CAYHRZ010000021.1:0-22207 GCA_964359125.1 uncultured Klebsiella sp.
TGCCGCCGGTCTCGAAGTACTCGGCAACCTGCTGACGGACGCCTTGCTGGGGGCCTACGAGAGCTGGAAGGGTGCGGGTGGCTAGCGGAGCCCGCCCTGGTAGGCCCAGAGGGTGCCCATGACGCCGAGGTACACGGCGTAGGCGAGCGCCGCCTCCACCACCGCCCAGGGGCCGCCGCCGTAGAGCAGGGCCAGCGCGACTACGGTGGTGAGCAGGATGCCGGGCAGGCCCACCACCAGCGTGACCACGTCGAGGGTGGGGTTGCTGGTGTGTTCGAAGGGGGGCAGTTCGGGTGGGGTGGACATGGAACCTCCCCTCGCGGCGGTGCAAGCCCCGTGCCGCCGGGGGACGGTCGAAAAGTGTGGGTTCTGCCGAGTGGCGCTGGGCCATCCCGCACGGCGGCTGTGCGAGACGGCCCCGCCGGGTCAGCCGGGCGGGCGGTTCGTCGACAACACGTCCTGGAGCCCGAGTCCCCACGCCGCGCGACCGGTCTCGACCAAGTCTGCGGCGCGGGCTTGGAGCGCCGAGAGGTCCCACACGTGCACCATGCCATCCCACCCCGCGCTCGCGAGCGTCTGCCCGTCGGGACTGAATTCCACCGAGCTCACCCGCCCCCCGTGGCGTCGCGACCGCGCCAGCACGGCCAGCGTCTGGGTGTCGAGGACGAGGACGCTCCCGTCGAGGCACCCGATCGCCAACAGCGTGCCGTGCACGGCGACGTCGACCGCCCCCTCGTCGATTGCCGCGCACCGCCTGCCGATGCAAACCTCCCGGCGCGACGCGACGACCAGGGGCCCGCCACGGTCGCCGATGTCGACCGCCACGGCGTCGTTGACCCGGGACGCCCACGCCCAGGTGGTGCCGCTCAGGATCCACACGCCGCCTGACTCGTCGACGATCGCCACCGCGTCGCCGCTGGGACTGCTCGACCCGTCCACCGCCGCGTGGAGCATCTGGTGGTCGTGGGCGATGCCCAACACCGGGTCCAGCAAGAGCGCGCGGCCCTCGTAGCCCAGGGCCCATGACCGACCCTCCCCCAGGCGCCCGCAGCGGCGCAGGCGCGTGCCGGCGTCGGCGCTGCGCTCCTGCTTGCCCGGGCCCAGCCACCGCGCGTCGTCGCCCATGGCGCCGGCCAGGAGGTGATCGGCGCCGGTGTAGGACACGCACTTCGCCACGCCTTCGGACCACCGCCATCGCCGCAAGGGGGCGCCGTCGGCGAGGGCGCGCTCTTCGATCGCGCCGTTGCCCAGCGCCGCCGCCAGCGCGGTGCCGTCGGGGCTGAAGTCGGCCTGCGACAGGCCAGCGCTGAAGGCCAGCGAACGCGGGCGAGGATCGTTCAACCGCCAGTGGTCGAGCGCCCCTCCGACCAGGACGACCTCGTCGCCGCCGACGGGCGCGAAGGCGCCGCCGCTGCCCCCGGGGAGGGCGCCGAGCCACACGCCGCTGGCGAAGTTCCACAGCCGCCAGGCTCCGTTGTCGCCGAGTACCAGCGCGATGTCGCGCCCGGGGACGGGTACCACCTCCCGGATGCCCAGGGCTCGCGATGCCGCCGACGCGCCGGGTAGCACCGGGTCCACCTCCAGCGCGCTCGTCCCGGAACCCGGAGGGTGCGACAGGCCCAGACGCTGCACGCCCCCGTCCAGGCGCCCGGTGAGCAGCGCGCCAGGTATGCCCGCCAGGGCGCCCCAGGCCGGGCGCTCGCCCACGGGGAAGGCGTCGACGACGGCGCCGTCGACGTCGTAGAGGCGGAGCATCCCGTCGTCGCAACCCACCGCCAGCCGGCCGCCGAGGGTGGTGGTCGCGGCCCGCGTCGACGCGCATACCGAGAACGCCGTGGGGCGGGCACCGGGACTGATCGACGCCACCTCGATGCCCAGGACGACGTAGGCGCCGTCGTGCCAGGGGAACAGCCCGCCGGTGCTCGGGAGGGCCTGCTCCGTGGCCGTGCCGTCCCACCACAGCACCTGCGACGACGTCGCCACCAGCATGCGCTCGCCCACCCACACCACGCGCTCTGCGGCCCGCTCCGGCAGCGTGGCCCGCCAAGCCAGCGGGCGGGTGGTCCACCACTGCACCTCGCCCCCGCCGGCGCAGGCCAGCGCCTCGCCGTCGGGAGACAGTACGCCCGTGTGGCGGCAGATCGCCGGTAGTTCTTCCCGCCCGGCGAGGGTCACCGCCGGCGCCCCCACGCTCGCCAGCACGCCGCGGGCCTCGGGCGAGGGGCCCGACAGGAGCGCGTGGGCGGCCAGGACGAAAGCCTCCGGGGTGCGCTCGTCGCCGTGGGCGGCCAGGGCCTGCTGCGCGAGGGCGAGGCCGAGGTTCCGCTCCGCGTCCGCGCGGGCGACCGCGTTGTCGCGCGCCGCGAGGCCCAGCGCCACGGCGAGGACCAGCATCGAGGCCGCTGCGACGAGAATCGGTGCTTTCCACGCGGTGAACAGTCGCCGCAGTAGCTCGTCGGGGCGGTAGGCGTGTGCGCGGACGCGGCGCCCGGAGAGCCAACGCTCGAGGTCGTCCGCGAGGGCGGCGACGGTGCCGTACCGGTCGTCGGCCGCGGGCGCGGTGGCCCGCACCGCGATGGCGCGCAGCTCGGGCGGCACTCCGGGTGGAAGGTCCCCCGGCGAGGGGGGTTGCCCGCCCAGCAGTTGCACCAGCGCCGCGCCGAGGGCGTACACGTCGTCGGCCGCGGTGGCGGGCTTGCCCCCAGCCTGGTCGGGGCTCATGTAGCCGGGGGTGCCCGCCGTGCTGCCCGCCCCGAAGGCCCCCTCCCACTCGGGCCGGGATGGATCGACCGGCCGGGCCAGGCCCCAGTCCGAGACCTGCGTCTCGCCGAACTCGCCGACGATGATGTTGGACGGCTTCAGGTCGCGGTGGACGATCCCCACGGCGTGCGCGTAGGCCACCGCCTGGGCGGCCGCGAAGAGGTGCGGCAACAGCACCAGTCGCGACGCGAGGTCTGGGCAGTCCGCGAGCCGGTCGCGGAGCGTCCGCCCCCGGATGAGCCGCATCGTGTACCACACCTGCCCGTCGGTCTCCCCGGCGTCGTACACCGCCACGATGCTGGGGTGTTCGAGTTGCGCGGTCACCCAGGCCTCCCGGGCCAGCCGGTGTCCGAGGGCGGGCGTGGCCGCCACCTTGAGCGCCACCGTCCGGCGCAGGCGCAGGTCGCGGGCCGAGAAAACGCGACCCATGCCGCCCAGGCCGAGCAGCCCCTGCCGGGCGTAGCGCGCCTCGGGGTCCGGTTGCGTCGGGGCCCCAGGTTCCGCAACGCTGGGGTCGCTGGCGTCCGGCAGGCTGTCGTTCACGTGCGGTCCTCGACCTCGTCGCCGGCGTGCAGGAACAGCTCCACGTGGCCGAACCCGTCGGAACGCACCAGGTCGGCGCGGATGCCCCCCTCTCGCAACCTGGTCCGCAGTCGCGACATCATCACGTCGAGCTTGTGACGGAGCAGGTGGACGTCGTCTTCGTCCGGCCACAGTTCCCGGGCGAGCACTTCCCAGGGAACCGGGCCGTCGAACGCGACCACCTCGCTCACCGCTCGCGCCGCCAACCCGCTGAGTGCCACCGAGACTCCGCCCTCGGGGTGGAGGTGGACCGTGTCGAACATGGCCACCACCCGCAGGCGTCGCGCGGCGTGCCCGTCGTGGCGGGTGACCGTGGCCCTCCCGTCGCCCAGCGCCAGCCCCACCGCTCGGAACCGCCGCCCGTCGACCTCCCACGCGTCGCCGGGCTTCACCGGGCGGGTGTGCTCGCCCACGGTGAGGCTCCAGCCCTCGCCGTCGCCCCAGATCCACGCCGGGGCACCGGGCACCAGCCGCGGCACGAGTTCGGGTCGGGGGCGGGTGAGGAGGCTGCACACGCCGGTGACCACCACCCGGGGCAGGCCGTCGCCCTCCACGGCGAAAACCGCCGCCGGGAGCAGGACCTCGTCGACCCGCAGGTCCAGGCCCTCGGCCAGGCTGATCTGCTGCCCCGGCTCCAGCACCACCTCGTTGACTGGCCGCCCGTCTACCCGGAAACGCCCACGCAAGGCGAGCAGTTTCAACTCGTGGCCGCGGAGGCTCACCATGGCGTGCGCCTCCGACACCCGCGGGTCGGCGATGGGCAGGGCGGCGGACCACAACCTGCCCACCAGGTCGCCGTGCCCGAGTTCGACGGCCTGGCCGCCGGGGAGGATGAATCGGACGACGGCGCGCACCCGTCTCCGTATCGCCCGGGGCGGCCGGGATGAGAGATGGCGGTGAGGACCGGGCGGCGCTGCTGGCCGGTAAGGTGATACCGACCCCGGGAACACCTCCGGGTTCAACTGTTTCCCGGATGCCCCATGCTCCCGTTCACGCCCGTCTTGATGCTCGCCGCGCTGTTGCCCACCGCCGAGGCCGGGACCGACACCTGGATCACCGGCCGCATGCTCCACACGGTAGGGGACTCCTACGCGGGCGGCCACGCCGAGCGGGCGATGGTGACGACGCAGGAGGAGGGCAGCACCACGGTGGCCTCGGTGGAGGTGGACCTGTCGTCTGACGGCGGCGACGAGACCGTGCCGCTGGTGGAGACCAACGCCTGGTTGCACGGCACGGCGGGGATCAAGGCCCTTCCCGCGAAGTCTGCGGCGGTGACGCTCACGCTGTTCACCGAGGAGAACCTGACGATGGTGTCGTTTTCAGGCACCCTTGGTCACGACGGAGCGCTGGTGATGGACAGCGAGGGGGCCAGCGAGAGCGCGGAGGCCGAGTCGAGCTGTTCCACCAAGAGCGGCTGTGGTTCCGGCACCACCACGTCGAAGTACGACGTGGACTTCGTCGGTGGCGAGACGAGCGCGGACGTGGTCGGGTACCTGGTCGGCGTGGACCTCGCCGGGGCCGACACCTACGCCGTGGCCTACGCCGAGCTCACCGTCGACGGCGCCACCAGCGAGGTGGACTGGGACGCGGTGGGGGCAGTGTGGGAAGGCGAGACGACGGTCGCCCACGAGGGCGTGATCGACATCAAGGTGGCGGCCTACGACAACGACGGGAAGAAGATCGACAAGGCCAAGATCGCGCTGGCCGAGCCCTGGTTCGACGGCGGCGACGGGACGGCGACCGTGGCCACCGACGAGGACCCGCTCACCTCCGTGGGCTTGCTGGAATGGAACGACACGGACGTGCTGGTGGTCACCTCCAGCGGGTGGACGGCGGGGGACACGTTGCCGACGCGTTGCCAGGTGGCGCTCGACGGTGGTGTCTCCTTCGACGTGGCGGTGAACAGCTACCAGCGGCGTGGTCGCTGGGACGGCAAGTACGGCGACGGTAAGCAGCCCTGGTCGTGGAGCGACGCGAGCGCGATCATCGTCACCGGCGGCAGCGTCACCTTCTCCGACAGCGCGCGGCGCTACACCGACGGCTCCTACCTCCGGGCGGACCAGGCCCTGTCGGTGGACAACTTCCAACTCCCGCTCTGCGCCGACGGTCTGTGCGTGCAACTGGTGGAGGACGCCGCCGGGGAGCGCGAACTCTCGGTGGTGAGCTACACCGACGACGGCAACGCCGACGACGCCGAGTTGGTGGTGACGGCCTACGACAAGGCGGGCCGGGAGCTGGGCACCGACACCCTCTCGGTGAGCTTCGACGACGAGGTCACGGCCGTGTTTGCCACCACGGTCGAGTTCGCGGCGGACCCGGTTGGCGCCGACCTGGCGGGCAAGGTGAGCCTGCTGGCTCCGGCGGACGAGAAGGGGAAGTCATCGACGCTCGCCAAGGGAGAGTTCGCGGGGCGGTTTTTGCGCGATGACGACGGGTACATTGAACTCGCGGGCGTGGACAAGGACGCGGTGAGCATCGAGAGCAGCGTGCTGGAAGGCGGGACGAGCCTGACCTTCGAGTACGCCGACGACGACGGCGACGGGATTGTGTTGCCCCCGCCGGTGGTCCAGGAGGGCAACAGCCAGGGCACCAAGAACAGCTCGTCGCAAGCGAGCACGAAGCCGGAGCTGTTGTAGGGAGCGGCCCGCGGGATGCCTACCCAGGGCCGTGCGCCTTCGTTGGGCCTGTCTACGGTCTCGTCGTCGCGACAAACACCGGTAGGGAGAGGTACACGAACAGGCCGATCAGCGCGGTAGGGACAATGCTCTCCGGTTGCGGGCCATAGTAGCCCGAGACACAGAGGGTGGCCAGGAGCACGCCCAGCGCGGGTCGTACCCACGGCCGCCCGGTCGCCGGGACCCTCCGCGCGTACAGCAGGCCGCCGCCGAGCAGCAGGGCGGCCTCCAGCGCAAACGACGCCGGTGCGCTGTTCCACAGCCTGAGCCCAAACTTGGGTCCGGCGTCGGTGGCCAGGGGGAGGTCCGGGACGTGCATCGGCAGGTCCAGGAACCAGTGGGAGAGCACCGCCCCCGCCAGGGCGAGGGCGGCCTCGGCGCGACGGGTGAGGGCCAGCGTGCCGAGCCCCGCGGCCGCCGCCCAGGCGAAGGCGGAGACCAGGGAGTGTGACCAGACGACCTGCTCGAGGACGAGTCCGTTGCTCGCGGTGAACCCCGGCTGGACGTGGGCGACTTCGATGCCGGTGGCGACGAACACGCTCCAGGCGATGTCGACGAGCTGCACGCCCACGAACAGTAGCCACAGCGGTGTCCGGGGCGAGAGCGCGCCGATCCCGAGCGCAGCGGCGTAGTGACCAGCGAGCATCGGGCGAGCATACCACCAGCCCGGTTGCGGCACGGGCGCGGGATAGTCGCCCCGCATGTGGCTCTCGCTGGCCCTCGCGGCCGCCCCGCCCCCGATCGTCAACGGGGAACTCACCGACGACTACCCGGAAGTGGTGCTGCTGCGGCACACCACCGCCGACGGGCGCGTGGCGTTCGTGTGCACGGGCACCCTCGTCACGCCGACAGTGGTGCTCACGGCGGCCCACTGTCTCGACGACGTGGAGGGCTACAACCTCACTGACGTGCGCGTTTTCTCCGGGTCGGTGTGGACCGACGAGGCCCCCGAGCGCCCCGCGAGCCGCTGGACCATGCACCCCGACTACGCCGTGAGCGACGACGGCCTGACCATCGTGGCGGACCTCGGCCTGGTGTGGCTCGAAGAGCCCTACAGCCTCGACGGCTACCCGCTCAACGCCCAGCCGGTCACCGGCGACGACGTCGGGACGTATTTTCGCTACGTGGGCTGGGGTTCCAGCTCCGACACCGTGAACGACCAGGGCTACTTCAAGCGCGTGGCCGACATCCCGCTCGCGGCACTCGAGGGGGAGTTTCTCCTCGCGCACGACGGCGACGACGGGGCCGCCACCTGCGGGGGCGACAGCGGGGCGCCCGTCTTCGAGTTGTCGGGCGGACGCGCCACCGCCATCGCGGCGGTCCACTCCTTCGGTCGCGACGACGACGGCACCATCTGCGCGGGCAGCACGTCGGGCGACACCCGCGCGGACCTTTACCGGGACTGGATCGTCGACGAGGCCGGGGCGGCCACCGACGAGGCGGTGGCCGAGACCAAGGATCCCGTAGGCCAAGACGACGACGAGACCTCCGCTACCTGCTCGCTGCTGCCGGTCGACGCCGCGGGCGGGGTGGCGCTCCTGGGGATCGTCGCCGCCCGACGTCGGCGCCCACGATGAGTACGACCGTTATCTTCGCCTGTGTCCACAACGCTGGCCGCTCGCAGATGTCGGCGGCGTTCTTCAACTTGCTCGCTGATCCCCAGCGGGCGCGGGGCATCTCGGCGGGCACGCAGCCGGGCGAGCGGGTTCACCCCGAGGTGGTGCGCGCCATGGGGGAGTTGGGCGTCGACTTGTCGCTGGTGAAGCCGCGGTTGCTCACCGACGCGCTGGCGACGGAGGCGACGTGGCTGGTGACGATGGGCTGCGGCGAGGCCTGTCCGGCGGTGCCCGGGTTGCGCCGCGACGACTGGCCGCTCGAGGATCCCAAGGGAAAGACGGTGGAGCGGGTGCGCGAGATCCGCGACGAGGTCCGCGCGCGGGTGGCGAACTTCGTGGCGGCGAACGGATGGGGCAGGGACGGGTAGTGCTCGCGGGGGCGGCCGCCCGGCTAGGCTGCCGCATGGCCGCTCGGAGTCGTCAGCGCGGACTCCGATGGCGAGTGGCCCCGGTGCTGGCGCTCGCTTGCACCCCCGTGCCCTCGGCCCCCACGGTCGACACCGCTCCCCGTGCGGGCGACGAGGAGCCACCCTTCGACGTGTTGCTCGCCTTCGTGGAGCAGGAGTTCGAGCGCGAGGCGGTGGTGGGCGGCGCGGTCGCCATCGTGCTCGAAGGCCAACTCGCCTGGTCGACCGGGTTGGGGCTGCGCGAGATGGGGGGAGAGGAACCCGTCACCCCCGACACCCTGTTCAACGTTGCCTCGACCACCAAGACATTCACCGCCGCCACCGCGCTGGCCCTGGTCGAGGACGGCTCAGTCGCGCTCGACACCCCGATTGGGGACTACGTGCCCTACTTCGGGTTGGCCGAGGGCTACGACCCGGCCAGCGTCACTCTCCGGCGCCTCCTGTCACACAGCGCCGCGTACCCGAACTCGATGGTGGGCTCCCCCGACACCAGTGACTACGACCTCGACGCCTACTTCGCCAACAACCCCGACCAGCCGCTCCTGGCGCCCGCGGGCGAGGTGTGGAACTACTCCAACCTCGGCTTCTCCCTCGCCTCTCTGGTGGCGCAGGAGGCGGGCGACGAGGACTTCCGCGACCTGGTGGAGACCCGCGTGCTCTGGCCCGCGGGCATGGCCGACTCCACGATGCACGTGCGCGAGGCCAAGCACGGCGAGTTCGCGTACGGCCACTGCACGGCCTACTGCGACCAACTCTACGTGCTGGACCCGCTGGATTACGACAGCGAGATCTACTGGGGTCAGGGCGGCCTCTGGGCCAGCGCCGACGACCTCGGTCGCTGGGCCGAGTTCCTGCTCGGCGGCGACGACGAGGTGCTCAGCGAGCAGAGCCGGGGGGAGATGTTGTCACCCGAGATCGCCACCGGCACCCTACCGGGCTCGTCGTACGGGCTCGGGCTGTTCCTGTCGGAAACGTACGGCCCCCTCACCGTGGGCCACAATGGCGACAACTATGGTTTCCACGCCCAGTTCCTCCTGGTGCCCGAGGTGGGGTTTGGCGTGGTGGTGCTCGTGAACAGTGACAGCTACTACCCCTCGCCGGTCACCAACTTCGCGGCCTCCCTGTTCACCTCGTACACCGAGCCCGACTGGGCCGCGCTCACGCCCGCGGCGGAGGACCTCCAGGGGTTGGTGGGTACCTACGCGGACCCGTTGTGGTGGGGCAGCTTCGAGGTGCGCTACGAGGCTGGCAAGCTGTGGGGCCGGTTCGTGGACTCGGGGGTGGAAGAGGAGATCTACCCCTCGGTGGGAAACGGGATCTACGTGTGGGACGGGGAGGACTGGGTTTATGCCACGGTGTGGCACGACGAGGCGGGGATGCCCGAGTACATCGTGGCGCGGCAGGGGGTGGCGGTGGCCCAGCCCTGAGCCAGACAGCGCCTGAAAATGGCGGGTTCTTGGTTTCGACACTGGATGAGAGGCAGGCTGTTGCGTAGCTGAGGGTTGAACCGGCGCCCGCCTTCCAGGGAGCGACGTCCGGTTGGGTGGCCTGCCATCGGGCGCGGCCCCTCGCCGGCCCGACCCCATCGCGGCCACCGGGCGGCTGGCCGGGTGAGGGGGATCGACGGTGATCGTGACCGAGGCGTGGGCGCCGGTGAGGCGGCGTTCCGGCGGGCCGGCTCGTCCATCGTAGGCTGTCGCGACACGAATGACGTAAGTGCCACCAGACCTGGGGTCTCACCCGACTTGCGTCGCCTGCACGGTCGTATTCGCGACGTAAGTGCCACCAGGCCTGGGGTCTCACCCGACTTGCGTCGCCTGGTCGGTTGTTTTCGCGACGTAAGTGCCACCAGACCTGGGGTCTCACCCGACTTACGTCATCGCCCCACCGCCCCCGCGAGGTGATGCCCGGTGAGGGTGGACTTCGACGCCACCAGTTGCGACGGGGTGCCCGTGAACACCACCTGCCCGCCGTCGTGCCCCGCCCCCGGTCCGAGGTCGATGATCCAGTCCGCGTGGGCCATCACCGCCAGGTTGTGCTCGATGACGATCACCGACTTCCCGCTGTCGACCAAGCGATCGAGGAGGCCGAGCAGTTGCGCCACGTCGGCGAGGTGCAGGCCGGTCGTGGGCTCGTCGAGCACGTATACGCCGCCGCTGGCCGCCATCTCGGTGGCCAGCTTGATGCGCTGCCGTTCGCCACCCGACAGCGTGGTCAGCGGCTGCCCCAGTCGGAGGTAACCCAGGCCCACGTCGGCGAGGCGGCCGAGGATGGCCGCCGCTGCCGGGTTCTTGGCCTTGCCCTTGCCGAAGAAGGTGAGCGCCTCGCTGACCGTCAGGTCCAGCACCTCGGCGATGTTGAGCCCGCCGAGACGGTAGTCCAGGACAGAGGCGTGGAAACGACGACCCTCGCAGTCCTCGCAGGTGGTGGTGACCCCGGCCATCATGCCGAGGTCGGTGTAGATGACCCCGGCGCCGTTGCAGGTGGGACAGGCCCCCTCGGAGTTGGCGCTGAACAGCGCCGGCTTCACCCCATTTTCCTTGGCGAAGGCGGCGCGGATGGGGTCGAGCAGCCCGGTGTAGGTGGCGGGGTTGCTGCGGCGCGAGCCCCGGATGCCGGACTGGTCCACGGTCACGACGCCGTCGCGACCGCCGATGGAGCCGCGCACCAGCGAGCTCTTCCCCGAGCCGGCCACGCCGGTGAGCACGACCAGGACACCCAGGGGAAGGTCGACATCCACCCCCTTGAGGTTGTTCGTCCGCGCACCCCGCACCGCGATGGCCCCGGTGGGCGCCCGCACGCTGGATTTCAGCACGGGGCGCTGGTCGAGGTGGCGGCCGGTGGTGGTGCCGCTCGCCCGCAGCCCGGCCACGGTGCCCTCGAACACCACCTGTCCCCCCGCGCTCCCCGCGCCCGGTCCGAGGTCCACCACCCGGTCGGCGATGGCCACCACGTCGGGCTCGTGCTCCACCACCAGCACCGTGTTGCCCTTGTCGCGCAGCCGCAGCAGCAACACGTTCACCCGTTGCACGTCGTGGGGGTGCAGGCCGATGGTCGGCTCGTCGAAGACGTAGGTGACATCGGTGAGCGAGGAGCCCAGGTGGCGGACCATCTTGGTGCGCTGGGCTTCCCCGCCCGAGAGGCTGCCGGCGGCGCGGTCCAGGCTCAGGTAACCGAGGCCGATCTCCACGAATGCGTCGAGGCTGGCGTGGACGGCCGCCAACAGCGGCGCGACGGTGGGCTCTTGGAGCCGACGCGCCCACTGGGCGAGGTCGCTCACCTCCATGGCGCAGGCCTCGGCGATGTTGATGCCACCGAGCTTGCAGGCGCGAGCGGTCTCGTTGAGTCGGCTTCCTCCGCAGTCGGGGCAGGCGGTGAAGGTGATCACCCGCTCCACGAACGCGCGGATGTGTGGCTGCATCGCCTCCACGTCCTTGGACAAGAACGACTTCTGGATGGTGGGGATCAGCCCGGCGTAGGTGAGGTTGATGCCGTCGACCTTGATCTTCGTGGCCTCGCGGTGGAGGAGGTTGTCGAGCTCCTTCTTGGTGAAGTCGCGGATGGGCTTGTCGCAGTCGAAGTACCCGCAGCCGCGGAAGATCCGGCCGTACCAACCGTCCATGCTGTAGCCCGGCACCCGGAGGGCCCCGCCGTTGAGGCTCTTGTCGCGGTCGTAGAGTTGGGCGAGGTCGAAGTCGTTGACCGCGCCCATGCCCTCGCAGCGGGCACACATGCCGCCGTTGATCTCGAAGCTGCGCACCTCGGTTTTCTTCCCCTTACCCTTGTCGATCGTGACCGCGCCGCTGCCCCGGATCGAGGGGACGTTGAACGACAGGGCGTTGGGCGAGCCCACCCGCGGCTGTCCCGCGCGGAAAAACAACACCCGCAAGAGCGCGCTGGCGTCGGTGGCCGTGCCGACGGTGGACCGGGCGTTGGCGCCCATGCGTTCCTGGTCGACCAGGATCGCCGGGGTGAGGCCGCTGAGCACGTCGACGTCGGGCCGCGCCAGCGTGGGCATGAAACCCTGGACGAAGGCGCTGTAGGTCTCGTTGATCAGGCGCTGCGACTCGGCCGCCACGATGCCGAACACCAGTGACGACTTGCCCGAGCCCGACACCCCGGTGAAGACCGTGAGGCGCCGCTTTGGGATTTCCAGGCTGATATTCTTGAGGTTGTTGACCCGCGCGCCGTGGACCCGGATCACGTCGTGTTGGTCGGCGGGGTGGGGGCTCACGCGCGGCCCGCGGCAGGGGGCACGGGGCCCAGCCCCGGACCGAGGTCGCCCAGCCCCAGTGCCTTGGCGAGCAGGGTGGCCAACTCGCTCCGCGCGGGGTCCTGGTGGACCTGGCCGTGGCGGGCCCACACGAAGTAGCGACCTTCCTCCGACAGCGTTGGCGCCTCGGCCAGTTCGCGGACGCGGGCGTCGAACAGCGCGGGGAAGTTGGGCACCCGGCCGTCGGCGTCGGTGAAGCCGTACTCGCGGGCGAGGTCGGAGGCGAAGAGGCTCTGCCCCGAGCGTCGTTTCAGTTGGGGGTCCAGGGCGAGGGCCACGACCGCGCGGCCCACCAGGAGCGGCGACTCCGACTCCGCAAAGTAGGGATCCTTGGCGATGGCGTCGCGCCAGTTGTCGTCGCGCACCCCGAAGTGGTCCAGCACCGCCTCGGAACGCAGGAAGCCGGGGGAAAGAGCCAGCGAGGCGACGCCGGAGTGCGCCAGCTCCATGGCCATGCCGTAGGCGAATCGGACGAGTGACGCCTTCGCGAAGTCGTAGAGGACGTTGCCGCGGTAGCCCAAGAAGTGACCGTCGACGAGCTGCACCACCAGCCCCCGGTTGGCCTCCACCAGGAGCGGCACCAGGTGGCGGCTGGTGCGGAAGTGGCTCAGGACGGCCTGGTCGGTGAAGGTCTGGAGGCCGCCGAGGTCCACCTCCCACGCCGACTGTCCCCACGGCACCATCGCGTCGGCACCCCACACGCTGTCGACCAGGACGTCGAGTCGACCGGCCTCGGTGCGGATCCGCGCGGCCAGTCGCGCCACGTCGTCGTCGCGGGTGTGGTCCACGCGCACCGCGACCGCATCGCCACCGCTGTCGGCGATCAACGCCACCGTCTGGTCGATGGTTTCGGGGCGATCCATGCCGCGGGGGTGGCCCTCGGCGCTGCGCCCGGTGCAGTACACCCGCGCCCCGGCGGCGGCGAGCGCCCGTGCCGTGCCGCGCCCGGCGCCGCGGGTGGCGCCAGCGACCAGGGCGACTTGGCCGTGGAGGGGTTTGTGGTGGGGTGTGTTCATGGGATCGGGTGGTCTCGGAAGCAAGCGAGGGCGCAGGTATCGCGCCCGCGACGCCTAGCGGTGACGGCGCTCAGGCCCGCGTCCACCCCGGTCGGCCGGCTTCGACCACGAAGCTCGCGGTCGTCTGCACGTCGCTATGGCGGTCCTTCTCGTTCACCGTGCGCAGGCGCATCCGAGCGTTCCCCGGGGTGAGGTCCATCACCACGTAGCCGCGCTGCCAGTTGTTCACGTAGCGGAGGTGAGGGTGGGTGCGCTCGGCGAGCTCCGAGTCGTCCTGGGTGATGCCCTGGCTGCTGATGGAGGTCCCGCACACTTCGCTCGCGACCAGCGGCGTGTCGGGATTTTCGGGGTCGAGGTGGATGTCGGCGAC
Source organism: uncultured Klebsiella sp. (assembly GCA_964359125.1). GTDB lineage: Bacteria > Myxococcota_A > UBA796 > UBA796 > SXON01 > SXON01. Next base: position 13,700 of record CAYHRZ010000021.1, read on the forward strand.
CACCGTGGCGTGGATGTCGCCGCCGACCACCAGCGGGTTGGCCACCTTGCGCTTGCGCAGGCGCTCGATGAAGGCCTGGCGGGCCGCCGGGTAGCCGTCCCAACCGTCGGTCCAGGCCACCGCGTCGGGGCCGGTGCCCACCGTCCGGGGTGCCAGCAGGCTCTGCGTGGCGAGCACATTCCAGCGGGCGCGCGACGAGGTGAGCGTCGTGTCGAGCCACGCTTCCTGGGCCTGGCCGAGCATGGTGCGCCGGGGGTCGCCGAGGTCCGGGCACGCCGAGCGTGGCACGCGCCGTGAGCCGCCGACCTTCGCCGGGTCCGGGCAGGGCTGCGGGTCCCGGTACTGCCGGTCGTCGGTGATCGCGAAGCGGGCGAGGTCGCCGAAGTCCAGTGCGTGGTACAGCCGCGACTCCCCGGGGAGCACGCGCATGGACGCCGGGAGCGGCATGTGCTCGAAGAAGGCCTGGAAGGCGGCGGCCCGGCGCAGCAGGAAGCGCGGGTCGAGGTGTTCCGACTCCCCCGCCGCCCAGTCGTTGTCGACCTCGTGGTCGTCCCACATCAAGAGCCAGGGCACCGCCGCGTGCAGCGCCTGGAGGTCGGGGTCGCTGCGGTACTGGCCGTAGCGGACGCGGTAGTCGGCCAGCGTGATCGTCTCGTCGCCGAGGTGCTGGCGGACGCGATCGTCGCCCCAACTGGCCTCGTAGATGTAGTCGCCCAGGAACAGCATGAGATCGAGGCCCTCGCCCGCGAGGTGCCGGTGCGCCGCGTAGTACCCGTGCTCGAAGTGCTGGCAGGAACCCACCCCGAAGCGCAGGGCCCCCGGCGTGCTCCCGGGCGCGTCGGCGGTGCGGGTACGGCCGACGGGGCTGACCTCGTGCCCAGCGCGGAAGCGGTAGTGGTACCAGCGGGCGGGTTGCAGCCCGGCGACGTCGACCCGGACCGCGTGGGCGTGCTCCGGGAAGGCGCCGGCGGTTCCAGCGGCCACGACCTGCGTGAAGGCCTCGTCGCCGGCCACTTCCCAGGTGAGTTCGATGCCCTCGGGGGGCATCCCGCCGTCGGGTGACAGCGGCGCCGGGGCGAGGCGCGTCCAGAGCGTGAAACCGCCCGGCGTGGGGTAGCCCGAGGCCACCCCGAGCATGAACGGGTAGCCCACGAACCGCGGCAGCGGCCCGGCCCGGCCGACACCGGGCCGGAGGGCGGCGGCGAGCGCGCTGGCGGCCACGGCCGCGACCAGGCGCCGGCGGGTGGGCGGACCGTTCATCGCTGGCGCTCGCCGGCCAGGGGTCGCAACATCGCTGGCTGGCCATGGAGAAGGTGCCGGTCGGGCCGTTGGCCTCCCGGGTGGGCAGCGACAGCGCCGCGGAGGCGCCCGCGTTTGCGGGCGTGGGGGCCAGGCCGTCGAAGGCCACGCGGCAACCGGCTCCTGGACGCGCGCGCGGTGAGCATCGCCGTACCGGTATCACCCGCGTGGCGGCGTTGGACGGGGCGGCCTACTCCGACCCGGGGGGCTGCCCGTCGCCCGAGCAGTCGCAGAGTTCGCCCTCGTAGTCCTCGCAGGTGTCGGTGCGCTCGCGGCCGTCGTACATGCCGAGGAGCTCGCCGGTGGGGGCGAAGCAGTAGGTGGCGGCGGCGTTCCCATCGAACGGGCAGTAGTACTCCACCCGCCCGTCGGCGCAGGTCCACTCGCGCTGGTAGTCGTCGGGGATGGTCAGGTTGTCCTCGAACATCTCGCACCAGTCGCGCAGCTCGTCCAGGGTCCAGCAGTAGTCGCCGCAGTCGAGCATCGAGAAACACTGGCCGTCGTCGGGCTCGGTCACTGGGTAGTCGTCGCCGTTGCAGTCGCAGAGACCGTCGCTCTCGGACTCCGGGCAGTCCGCGGACCACCCCTCGCCGTAGCCCCTGGAGCCGAGCAGCGTCCCCGCCGCGCTGTAGCAGTCAGTGAATCCGAAATAGTCGCCGAACACGCTGAATTCCGTGCGCCCGTCGCCGCAGCGGGCTTCTTCCACCAGCAGTAGGTCGCTGAAGTTCAACCAGTCGGACCTCGTCTCGTCCAGCGTAGTGGGCGAACCGGATGTGCCGGTGCTCACGGGGGGGCAGTCCAGGGCGCCGGAGTCCCCGCTGTCGCCCCCCACCGCCGAGCAGCCGGCAACGAACCCAACCAGGCTGGCGCCTACGAGCACGGCGGGCACTCGGCGGGCATCTCGCACTCGGATGCCCAGAAGATGGCCTCTTGCTTGGGCTGCTCGGCGATGCCGACGTCGCACCAGCGGAGGTAGGTTGACGACCAAGACTTGGCCTCCGTCTCTCCCGCGGGCGTCGTTTCACACTCCTGGCCACAGGCCGTGCTGCTCGAGAGAATCGACACGCCATCGTCGAGTCGTGGGTAGTCCGGATCCAGCGGTAGCCCGAGCGCGGCGCTCACCCGGCACAGCCACGCCTCCGAGGCGATCGGGAAGCAACAACCCACGCAGCAGTGGCCGCCCTCGCCCATCCAGATGTGTCCCGCCTCGTGGATGAGGTTGCTCGCCCGGGCGGCGACGTTCGCCAGCTCCCACCGGGCGATACGCCGGGCGCACCACAACGCCCGCGCGTCGTGGTTCTCGCGGCCGTAGTCCATCAGCACCCGGCACCAGTAGAGTAGGAAGTCGCAGATGTAGCCGTCGAAGGCAACCTTGATGGCAGGGAACTGGATGCCGAACTCCGCGATGTCCGCGTTGCCACCACTCGCACCCGTTCCTATCGGCGGGGTTGCCTGCTTCGAGCTGTACTTGATCTCGTTGGCCCGCAACTCCGACCCCACCCAGTACTCCCACCAGTACGGCGTCCAGTCGTCGAACCGGGGCGAGTCATCGACGCTGTCGTAGCGCTTCCCACACGCCTCCCTGAAGTCCGGTCCGTCGGCAGTACACGCCGGGTAGGCCTCGCCGTCGAAGCGCACGTCGGTGGAGCGGGCGTAGGCCTTCACGCGGCACTTCACCCCCGCGCGGTTGGTGCCCTCGCGCCCGGTGAAGAGCCGCCGCATGAAGTCGGGGAACCCGTCACACCGGTCGTTGCCGGACCACGCCTCCTCGGCGAAGTCGCTGTAGGTCGCGGCGATGCGCATGGCGTTGAGCAGGTACTGCTTCGCCCCGGTGCTGTCCTGGAAGAAGGCATCGTCGCGCAGGCCGTTGAGCGCGCGCGACGGGTCGATGTTCCAGCACCCGAGCCGCTTCTCCAGCGACGCCGTGGTGGCGTTCAGGCTCTCGGCGGCGCCCCGGTAGCCCCGCCACAGCCAGTCCAGCGCGTCGTGGCTGCTGGTGCCGCGCCCCTCGGCCTCGTAGGACAGCCACCACGACAGCGGGATGGTGTACGCCACCTCGCCGTACTGCACGTTGATGGGGATGTCGAGGATGGCCCCGACGGGCTGCCGGCCGCGGGCGGCGAGCACCGAGGCGTGGAAACTGCCCGCGTCCTCCGCGGGGGGTGGCCCCGCGAGCTGTGCCTCGGTGAGATCGAGCGGGGCGCGGCCGGAGGCCGGGGGCGACAGGGTCACCGCCCCCGCGGCGGGGCCCAGGACGTCGCCACGCGCTGGCAGCGGGCGCCCGCGCGCCGCCGCGAGCCGCTGGTGGAGCTGCGCGGCGAGGGGCACCGGGCCATCGAGGTACACCTCGCCGAGGCCGCCCGGGAGCAAGAGCGCGCGGCGGGCACCGGGCGGGGTCTCGCCGCGCGGGAGGTTCGGCTGTCCCGCGAGGGCCAGGCCCGGCGCGCGGGGCCGGCCGTTGCCGCACTCGCTGGGTTTCACCTGGCCGCCCGGCGCCCCCGCCGCCAGCCACGCCGCGGCCCCGGGAGGGGGTGGCGGGCCGGGCCGCTGGCCAACGCCGGTGCTCGGCCCGCAGGAGCAGCCGCTGCCCGCGCCGCAGGCCGCGCCGCCCGAGCAGCCGCACCCGGCCACGCTAGCCCTTGGACACCAGGTCCACCAGCGCCACCGGCCCGCCGGCGAAGCTGCCGCTGCCCGTCGCGCAGCGCACGAAGCGGGAGTAGGCCGGCACCTCGAAGAAGGTGGCCGACTGCGGCGCGGCGGTGTCGACCCGGACCGGGGTGCCCGCGTCGACGAAGGCGCTGTCCTCGTTGACCGGCGCGTGTTGCAGCTTGAGCACGGTGTTGGCGTCGGTGGCGGTGCCCGCCTTGAGCACGCGCACGGTGACTTGCAGGCGCTGGTTGGCGCCCAGGTCCAGCACCTGGTCCCGGGGGGTGACCCAGTTCGCGGCGAGGGTGATGGCGTCGAGGAGTCGGGCATACTGCGCGGACATGGTACCCCAGGGGCTCAAGGCCGTGTACGCCCCCCCCTTCCACCGCGACGCCGTCCGCTACCCCAGCACCGCCCGCATGCTCGCGTCGGCGGCCTGGAGCACCGCGCCGGGCAACAGGCCCAGCGCCAGCAGCACCACGCACACCAGCGCCAGCGTGATGCGCGCCCGGCCGTCGGTAGCCACCTCGGGGTGCCCGTCGCGCATGTACATCACCACCATCGGCCGCAGGTAGAAGTACACGCCCGCCGCCGCCGCCAAGGCGCCGATGATCGCCAGCCCTACTTGCCCGGCGCCCACGGCGCTGCTGAACAGGTAGAACTTGCCGACAAAGCCCATGGTGGGCGGGATGCCGGCGAGTGACACCAGGCACAGCGACAGCCCCGCCGCCAGCCAGGGGTGCGACTTGCCGAGCCCCGCGAGGGACGAGATGTCGGTGCTGTCGTTGCCGTCGCGGGTGAGGAGGGAGAGCACTGCGAAGGCGCCCGCGTTCATCAGCGTGTAGGCCAGCAGGTAGAAAGCAAGGCTGCCCAGCGCGGGGTTCTGGTCGGCGCCCATGCCGCCCACCGAGGAGAGCGCCATCAGGAGGTAGCCTGCGTGGGCAATCGAACTGTAGGCCAGCATCCGCTTGAGATCCGTTTGCACCAGCGCGGCGACGTTGCCGACCACCATCGTGGAGGCGGCCATCACCCAGAGGGCACAGGACCAGGTGGCGGTGTCGTCGCCGAGGGCACCCACCACGAAGCGCCCGAAGGCCGCGAAGGCCGCGGTCTTCACCGCCCCCGCCATCAGCGCCGTGACTCCGGTGGGGGCGCCCTGGTAGACGTCGGGGGCCCACATGTGGAAGGGGACGCTCGCCACCTTGAAGCCAAACCCCACCAGCACCATGACCCCGCCCACGGCGAGCAGGGTGTTCTCTTCGGGGTGGGTGGCCAGCCAGCTGGCGAGCTGCGACAGCGACGTCGTCCCGGTGGCGCCGTAGATGAACGAGATCCCGTAGAGCAGGATGCCGGAGGAGAAGGCACCCAGGATGAAGTACTTGAAGCCCGATTCCACCGAGCGCTCGTCGCTGCGCTTGATGGCGCAGAGCACGTACAGCGCGATGCTCATCACCTCCAGCGTGATGAAGAGCATCATCAGGTCGTTGGCGTAGACCATGCCCAGCATGCCCGACACCGCGAACAAGAACAGGGCGTAGAACTCCCCGACGCGCACGTTGATGCGCTCGAGGTAGTCGTCGGAGATGAGCAGGGCGAAGATCGAGCCCAGGAGCACGACCACCGCGAAGAAGTCGCCGTAGAGGTCGTCGCGTACCATGCCCGCGAAGGCCTCGGCGGTAGGGGCGCCCGCGTCGAGTGCCACCAACGCCAACGCCCCGGCGAGGCTGAACATGGTCACGCCCCAGCCCAGCGTGCGCGGCAACGGGTGCATCACCGCCGCCAGCACCATCATCAGGATGCCCATCGCCGAGACCAGCAGCACGGGCGCGAGCATGCCCATCGAGTCGAGCACCAGGCCGTTCATCGCGGGATCCACTAGTGTGCTCCTTCTGCCGCCGGGGCAGCGTGCGCGGGCTCCGCGTGGGCTGAGGCGGCCGCGGGCATGGGCGCCGCTTCGCGGTCGGCCAGCCACGGCGGCGGGCAACCATCCACGCCCGCGTACGGCGACACGTCGTAGTGCTGCGCCATGCGCGCCACCAGGCGATCCACCGAGGGGTTGATGCGGTCGAGGAAGGGCTGGGGGAAGACCCCCATCACCACCGAGAGCACCACCAGGGGGGCCAGGTACGCCACCTCGCGGCCATTGAGATCAGCCAGCTCCTTGTTGGCCTGCTGCGTGAGCGGGCCAAACATCATTCGCTGGAACACCCACAGCATGTAGACCGCGCCGAAGATGACGCCCGAGGCGGCGATGGCGGTGGGGATGGGCGCGAACTGGAAGGCGCCGATGAGGATGAGGAACTCGCCCACGAAGCCGTTGAGGCCCGGCAGGCCGATCGAGGCGAAGGTGATCACCATGAACACGAAGGCGAACTTGGGCACCACCTTGGTGAGGCCCCCGTAGTCGACGATCCGCCGCGTGTGGCGCCGCTCGTAGAGCACCCCCACGAGGAGGAACAGCGCCCCGGTGGAGATGCCGTGGTTGAGCATCTGGTAGATCCCGCCGCTCATGCCCGGCGCGTTGAGCGCGAACAAGCCGAGCATCACGTAGCCGAGGTGGGAGACGGAGCTGTACGCGACCAGCTTCTTCACGTCGTCCTGGACCATCGCCACCAGCGCGCCGTACACGATGCCGATCACCGCCAAGCCGATGAGCACCGGGCCGCAGGCGGTGACCGCGTCGGGGAAGAGCGGCATGGCGAAGCGGTAGAAGCCGTAGGTGCCCATCTTGAGCATCACGCCGGCCAGCACCACCGAGCCGCCGGTGGGCGCCTCCACGTGGGCGTCGGGCAACCACGTGTGCACCGGGAACATCGGCACCTTGATCGCGAAGGCGATGGCCAGGCAGACGAACATCCAGAGCTGTGCGCTCGGCGTGAGCGAGAGCGCCAGCAGGTCCGGCAGGTCAGTGGACCAGGTGCCCACTTGCTGGTAGTGCGCCCAGTACAGGCCGATGAGCGCCACCAGCATCAACAACGACCCGGCGATGGTGTAGATGAACAACTTCACGGCGGCGTAGATGCGGCGTTCACCGCCCCACACGCCGATGAGGAAGTACATCGGCAACAACACCAGCTCCCAGAACACGTAGAACAGGAACGTGTCGAGGGCCACGAAGGTGCCGATCATCGCGCCTTCCAGCGCGAGCACCAGCGCGGCGTAGGCGCGGTAGTTGTGCTCGACGCCGGACAACGCGCTGAGCAGGATCAGCGGCGTGAGCGCGGTGGTGAGCAGCACCAGGAGCAGGCTGACGCCGTCGAGGCCGAGGTGGTAGCTCACGCCCCAGGCCTCGATCCACGGCGCCATCTCGACGAACTGGTACTCGGCGCCCGCGGGGTCGAATCCGAACCACAGTGGCAGCGACACCAGGAAAATCGCCGCGCTGGCGAAGAGCGACACCGGCTTCGACAGCGCGTGCGGCAGCGCCATCACCACCAGGGCGGCGAGGATCGGGAGGAAGGTGACCAGGGAGAGCATCATCGGATCACCCGAGCGCGTAGGCGGTGACGAACAGGGCCGCCCCCGCCGCGATGGAGATGGCGTACACCTGGACCTTGCCGTGTCCGAGGGCACCGTGGGCTGTCCCGAGGCGACGGGCCACGCTGGCCACGCCGTTGACGGCGCCGTCGATGATCGCGACGTCGACCACCGCCCAGAGCACCTGTCGCGACTTGATCAAGATGGGCTGGATGATCGCCATCTCGTAGATCTCGTCGACGAACCACTTGTTGAGCGAGCCCGTGTAGAGGGGCTTCACCCGGGCGGCAAGCTGGGCGGGCAGCTCGGGCTGCTGCACGTACAGGCGGTAGGCCAGGAACACACTCGCGCCGACGCCCAGGAGGGTGAGTCCCATCAGCGGGAACTCCATGGGATTCCCCTCGGGGAAGGCGACGTGGGCGTTCTGGAAGACCGGGTCCAGGAAGTGGTGCAAGGCGCCCGCGCCCGGCATCCAGTGGGGCAGGTTGAAGAAGCCGCCCACCAGCGACAGCCCGGCCAGCACCACCAGCGGCCCGACGATCACCATCGGCGACTCGTGCGGGGTGTGCGCGTGGTCGCCGTGACCGTGGGCAGCGTGGTCGTCGTGACCGTGACCATGGCCGCCACGGAAACTGCCCGCGAAGGTCATTAACATCAGGCGGCTCATGTAGAACGCGGTGAGCAGCGCCGAGGCGGTGGCGATGAGCCACAAGACCTTCGGCATCACCGTGCCGAGCGGCAGGTCTTGGAAGACAGGGGTGATGAAGGTGAGCCAGAGGATCTCGTCTTTCGAGAAGAAGCCCGCCGTGCCCGGGAACCCGATGATCGCGAGGTAGCCGCAGAGGAACGTGAGGAACGTGAGCTTCATGTACTTGCGAAGCCCGCCCATGTTCCGCATGTCTTGTTCGTGGTGCAGGGCGTGGATGATGGACCCGGCCCCGAGGAACATCAGCGCCTTGAAGAAGGCGTGGGTCATGACGTGGAAGAAGCCGCCGACGAAGCTGCCCACGCCCACGCCTAGGAACATGAAGCCCAGCTGCGAGACGGTGGAGTAGGCGAGCACCTTCTTGATGTCGGTCTGGGTGA